>JAQXPH010000032.1 GCA_029100545.1 bacterium
TAAAAGAATTGAAAGAGATAATAAAGACCAAAAAGATTTTGATTTAATCTTAAAAGCATACAAATTTAAAAAACGTAAAAAAGGTGCTAGACAAATAATGATGGTACTTGATAATGAATTTAATGTTCATTTTAATCTTAAGAAAATAAGAAGATTAATGAAAAAATATGGATTGAAATGTCCGATAAGACAAGCAAATCCATATAGAAGAATGATGAAAGCTACACAAGAACATACTACTTGTGAAAATATTGTTAATCGTGTATTTAAAACTGGACTGCCATATAATGTGCTTTTAACGGATATAACTTATTTATTTTATGGTGATAATAAAAAATGTTATTTATCAACTATTAAAGATGCCGAAACTAATGAAATACTTGCTTATTATATAAGTGAAAATATGACATTAGATATTTCATTAGAAACAATTAAGAAACTTCATAGAAAAAGAAATATAGTATTAAATGAAAATGTCATAATTCATTCAGACCAAGGTGTTCATTATACAAGTCCTAAATTTCATAATTTATTAAAAAAATATAATATACAACAATCAATGTCTAGAAGAGGAAATTGTTGGGATAATGCTCCACAAGAATCTTATTTTGGGCATATGAAAGATGAACTGAATTTAGATACTTGTTTTACGTTTAGAGATGTATGCAACGAAATAAAAGATTATATTGAATATTATAATAATTATAGATATCAATGGAATCTAAAAAAAATGACTCCAGTACAATACCGAAATCATCTTTTCGAATCCCTTGCTTAAAATCTCTCTTTTTTATTTAGTCCTTGACAAGGGGTACATTTTATAAAAATGATATCTTTTATAATTTTGAAAACAATTTTAAATTGTGAACAATTCATGTATAAAACACTATATATAAGATTTAGTAAAATATTTGGTATATTTTTCTAGTATTAATTATAAAAATATAAACATTATAATAAGGAAAGAGAGATGTTTTATGAATAATAAGTGTGTACCTAATATAATTAGTACTAAAGATTTAGATTTTTTACAAGATATTTATAATTGGAACTATGGAGCATATAAAAATACTATTAATATGTTAAATAATATTTGCGATGAAAAAATTAATAAGCATATTAATAAATGTTCTAAAGAATTTTATAATACAATGAATGAAATATTAGATATATTAAAGGATGGTAAAGCAAATGAATAACGTAATTAAAAATAAAAAAGAAGAAGTATCAAATGGTATTGAATTAAATGATAAAGATTATTTAAATAGTATTAATTCAACATTAAAAGAAATGGTTAAAAATTATTCTGTAGTATTAACAGAGGCAAGTAATGAAAATTTATTTAAAGTATATAAAAAGATATTTGATAATATAATTACAATGCAAAGACAAACCTTTGAATTAATATTTGAAAAGGGTTGGTATATTTTAGAAAAGGCAGAAAAAAATAAAATTAATAACAAATTTTCAACATTAAATCAAGAGTTTATAGATTTAAATAATCAAGAATAATTTTATATTTTTCAGTTAAATCCTTTAAATTATAAGAAGCATTTGCACTTGATGGACTAGGAAGATAAAAAGCTTCTTTTTTTGTGATATTAAGTAAATATTTATTATATAAGTATAAAGCCTTTTTTCCAGTTACAAAAATGTATTTAATATTACTTTTATTTAATAAATAATTTATATCATTTATATTAACATTTTTAATAGAATTATCACTAGAGCCCTTTATTTCACAACTTTTAATTACATCCCATAAAGCAATTTTATTATCTAACAAAAACCCCCTTTTTTCTAAATTAGAGTTAAATTTAGTAAGAAATAGATTTTCCATAATATTCCAAAAACGATTGTTTTTATTTGCATAATAAAAGTTTTTATTACGTGATATAACGCTAGGCATACTACCTAAAATAAGTATTTTAGAATTCCTATTATAAATTGGTTTTAATGTATGATAAACTTTCATAATTATAATATTAACATATATTTAAGAAAATTACGAATAATTTCTAGACAAAATTTATTAAATTTGCTATACTACTAGCGAGTAAAGAAATTACTCCTTGCTTTATAATTAAAGCCGAGTAGACCATAAGGAGGTGTAAATGATGGATAAATACGAAATAATGTTTATTGTTAAAAATACTATTGAAGATGAAATAGTAAAAAAGACTGCTGATTCTTTAAAAGAATTAATAACAAATGACAAAGGTAATATCATCGATTTTAAAGAAATAGGCAAAAGAAAACTTGCTTATCCAATTAAAAAAGAAGTAACAGGAACTTACTATGTAATGACTGTTGAAGCTAATCATGATACTATTAAAGAATTTAATCGTAAAGTTTCAATTAATGAAAATGTATTAAGACATTTAATCATTAAGAAAGAAGGAAAATAATATGAACAAAGTTATTTTATGTGGTAGATTCACTAGGGATCCAGAATCAAGAATGGGTGCAAATTCACTTGAAGTATCGAGGTTTTCTTTAGCTTGTCAATGCGATTTTCTTAGTAAAGATGGACAAAGAGAAACAGAATTTATAAATTGTGTTGCATTTGGTAGAACTGCTCAAACTATTAATAAATTTTGTCAAAAAGGAAGAATGATATTAGCTACTGGAAGAATAAGAAATAGTAGTTATGATACTCAAGATGGTACCAAAAGATATTCAACTGATGTTGTAGTTGATAATTTTGAGTTTGTTGGTTCTTCAAAGGGAAATGAAAGTGTACAATCATCTAGTTCTAATAGTACATATAGCAATTTTAATAATAATTCAAATATGCAGACTGCAGACTTATCTGAAGATCCATATAAAGAATTTAGTGAAGAAACTAGCATAAGTAGTGATGAATTTCCATTTTAAAAAGGAGGAATAAATATGGCAGAATTTTATCATAAGAAAAAAAGAATATGCCAAATGTGTGCTGGTAAGTCAGTTGATTATAAAGATGTAATGATTATTAATAAATATATCAATGAAAAAGGTAAAATATTACCAAGAAGAATGACTGGAGCATGTGCAAAACACCAAAGACATATTGCACAGCAAATTAAATATGCACGTTTTATGGCATTAATACCATTTGTAAAATAACAAATGGTTTTTTTATGTTATAGAATATGATATAATATAAGTTACTTAAGGAGGTAAATTATGAAAGTAATCCTTTTAAAAGATGTTAAAGGTCAAGGAAAAAAAGATGATATTATCGATGTATCAAGTGGTTATGCAAATAACTTTTTAATAAAAAGTAACCTTGCTGTTGCATATAGTGAAACAAGCAAAAAAATTCTTGACAGTGAAATTAAACAGCGTGAAAATGAAGAAAATGAATTGCTAAAAAAAATAAATATTATAAAAAATGATTTAAATGATAAGATTATAGAATTTAAAGTAAAAACGGGAAAGGAAGATAGGGTTTTTGGTACTATATCTTCGAAACAAATAAGTGATAAATTAAATGATTTAGGATATAAAATTGATAAAAAGAATATAATTATTGATAATCCTATAAGTAATTTAGGTATACATAAAGTATTAATTAAATTACATAAGAAAATAGAATTTTATATAAATATTAAATTAATTAAGTAAAGGAGAAATATGGCAAAATCATTACCTTTTAATGCTGAAGCAGAAATGTCTGTATTAGGCGTTGCATTTATATCTAAAGATCAAGTTGATAAAATATGTGAAAGTGTTAATGAAGATATGTTTTTTGATGAAAAAAATAAATGCCTTTTTAATGCCATAAAATCTCTTCATGATCAAAAGATACCTATTGATATTACAACTATAAAAAATGAACTAGATAAAACAAAAAAATTAAACACTGTTGGATTAAATCATATTGCGGATGTTATAGATTCTGTTGTTACTAGCGCAAATTTAGATTATTACATTCAAATTATATCTGATTATTATATTCGTAGAGAATTAATTAATTCAGCAACTTCAATAATCGAAAATGCTTATAATGAAGAAGAAGTAACAAAGCTTCAAGATACTGCTGAAAAAACAATTTTGCTTGCTGTAAGAAATAGAAGTGTCTCAGAATTAATTCCAATTGCTAATGTTTTAAAAAGTGCTCATGATAAATTAGAGGATTTAGCGAAAAACAAAAAGTTAATTACTGGTTTGGAAACAGGTTTTTATGATTTTGATAAACTAACAACTGGATTTCAAGGCGGCGAAATGATTATTTTAGCAGCAAGACCTGGTATGGGTAAAACTGCATTGGCTCTTAATATGGCTACTTATGCAGGAAGAACTACAAAAAAAGCTGTGGCAATATTTAATTTAGAAATGCCTGGTGAAATGCTTGTTAATAGAATGATTTCGGCAATTGGTAGAATTGATTCATATAAATTACAAACTGGTAATATGCATGAAAAAGACTGGCAAAGATATAATGAAGCAATGAGTCAACTTGCAGAGACAAATATATATATAGAAGCTGACGCTGGTACAACTATTTCTGAAATTAGAGCTAAGTGTCGTAGACTTGCAAGTAGTGAACAGGGTCTAGGACTTGTAATAATAGATTATTTGCAATTAATTAACAGCGGGAATAAAAAGGTTGAATCAAGACAAGTTGAAGTATCTGATATATCAAGATCACTTAAAACTATGGCACTTGAATTAAATGTTCCAGTTATTGCTTTATCACAATTATCAAGAACAGCTGAAAAAAGAGAAAGCAATGTTCCTATGCTTGCGGATTTACGTGAATCTGGTTCTCTTGAACAAGACGCTGACATGGTTTTATTTATTAATAGAAAAGATTATTATGATAAATCAAAGGACCAAAATGAAACGATTGTCCCCGCTGAACTTATTATTGCAAAACATCGTAAAGGAAGTTTAGGAACTATTAATTTACAATTTGAATTAAATATTGGTTTATTTAGAAGTGAAATAAAAGAACAAGGTGAATAATGAAAGTTAAAGATATTATTATAACTATTTTTATTACAATTTTTCTTACTACTTTATGTATATTATGTTATGCAAAACATGATGATTTTTCAAGTGCTACCGAAGTATATGAAGTATTTATTAACGGTAAAGAAGTTGGTTATATTCTTGATGATAATAAACTCTATGAACTTATTAATAATGAACAATTAGAAATAAAAGAAAAATATAACGTAGATAATGTATACCCTCCAGAGAATTTTAAAATAATTAAAACATCATCATATGATATTGTTATTTCGACACCAGAAGAAATTTATACAAAGATGGAACAATTAGGTTCTTTTACAATTGAGGGATATACTATTAATATAAAAGGAAAAGATGAAACAACTTTAATTAATGTATTAGATAAAAATGTCTTTGATGAA
The DNA here is from genome assembly GCA_029100545.1 of bacterium. Classification (GTDB taxonomy): domain Bacteria; phylum Bacillota_I; class Bacilli_A; order RF39; family UBA660; genus UBA6448. Next base: position 5,364 of record JAQXPH010000032.1, read on the forward strand.
GCAATTAATAATTTTGTTTTATCATTTATTTCGGAAGATGATTATTCAAATTATATAAATGATACGCAAAAAGAAATTGAAACAACTGGTAAAATAATTGAAGATATTTATTTTGACGAACCAATTAGCGTAAAAAAGAATTTTATTAGTGTAAATGACACAGTATACACTGATGTTAATGAATTATCACAATTTTTACTTTTCGGTCAGAATAATAAAATTGAAAGATATTCTGTAGAATCTGGCGACACAATTGAATCAATTTCTGAGGATAATAAGCTTAACTATAAAGAATTTTTAATAGCAAATCCCAAATATACTTCTAAAGATAGTCTACTTACTATTGGTGATAAAGTTAATATTACACTTATTAATCCAGTACTTACTTTATCATATAATGTTAGTGAAGTTATGGATAGTGAAATTCCATTTGAAAAAAAGATTGAATATGATTCAAGTAAAAGTGCAAGTTTTTCTGAAATTACTACGGCAGGAATAACAGGCATTACAAGAGTTACAATGAAATATGTTGTAAAAAATGGTGAAACTCAAGGCGGTGTAGAAAAAATTAATGAAATTCCAATTGTAGAAAAAGTTGACCAAGTTACAACAAAAGGAGGATATAAATATACTGGTGGTTATATTACTGGTGAATATATAGATACAGGAAGTGAGTGGGGATGGCCTACAAACTATCCATATGTATTAACAAGTTACTATGGATGGAGATGGGGTGCATTTCATGCTGGTATTGATATTTCGGGTACAGGTTATAATTCGCCAATTTATGCCGCTTTAGATGGAACAGTTCTTTCTGCTCAGTGGGAAGGAATGTGTGGAACAGGTGGTGGTTATTGCATTTTACTTGAGCATGATAATGGTTATTATACAATTTATGCACACTTAGCTGAGGGTTCACTTAAAGTAAAAGTTGGTGATAAAGTTTCAAGAGGTCAGATTATTGCAGGTATGGGAAGTACAGGTTATTCAACTGGAACACACTTACATTTTGGTGTTTCTTATGGTATGCCTTATCGTGGAATGATGATTGATCCACTGACATTGTGGTAATATGAAAATATGTACATTAGCAAGTTCTTCATCGGGAAATTCAACATATGTAGAAACAAAAAAATATAAAATACTTATTGATATAGGGAAAAACAAAAAATATTTATCAGAAAAATTAGAAAAAATTGGAGTAGACTATCATGATATAGATTATGTTTTTTTAACACACACTCATGATGATCATATAAAAAGTCTTCATACATTTTTTAAAGGAACTAAAGCAACACTTGTTATTACTAATAAAATGTTATTAGAATTAAATGATATATCTGATATAGAGCATATTATTGTTTATGAAGAAAATCCAAATATTGAAGGACTTGATATAAAAACTTTTGAAATGAGTCACGATGTTGCGGATATAAGAGCATTTTTAATTATCGAAGATAATTCATCACTTGTTTATATTACAGATACAGGTTATGTTAATTCCAAGTATTTTAAAGAGTTAAAAGGAAAAACAGCTTATTATATAGAAAGCAATCACGATATAGAAATGCTCACTCATGGTCCATATCCAAGATGGCTTCAGGAAAGAGTTTTATCAGACGTAGGACATCTTTCTAATAAATTTACAGGAATTTATTTATCAAAGCTAATTAATGAAAATACAAAAGATATTATTTTGCTACATTTAAGTGAAAAAAATAATAATGAGGAAATAGCATTAAAAACAATTAAAGAATATATTGATACTAATAAAATAAATATTAATTGTGCTAATAAAAATGATATTGGAAGTGTAATTGAAATATGATTAAAATAATTTGTTTAGGAAAAATAAAAGAAAAGTATTTAGAAGATTTAGTAAATGATTATTCAAAAAGAATAACTAAATATCATAAAATTGAAATTATAGAATTAAAAGATGAAAATGATTTATCAAAAGAGGCAAAAAATATTGTAAAATATATTGATAGTAAAGATTATGTTATTTCTTTAGATATAAATGGAAAATCATTTAAAAGTGAAGATTTTGCTTATTTTTTAAATCAAACATTTATTAATTATTCAAATATTGTTTTTATTATTGGATCATCATTTGGTTTAGATGAAAGTATAAAAAAGAGAAGTAATTTATTGTTATCTTTTTCTTCAATGACTTTTCCGCATGGTTTATTTCGCGGTATATTACTTGAACAAATATATCGCGCTTTTAAAATAAATAATAACGAAAGTTATCATAAATAGGAGTAGAAAATGATTGGTAATGATTGGGATGAAAAATTAAATATAATTTGGAATAGTGAAGGTTTTAAAAGATTTTATCATATTGTTGAAAATGAATATAATAATAAAATAATATTTCCTCCAAAAGACCGTATTTTTGAAGCTTTAAAATTAACAAGTTATGCTAATACCAAAGTTGTTATAGTTGGTCAAGATCCATACCATGGTGAAGGTGAAGCACATGGACTTTCTTTTTCTGTTATGGATGGAGTAAAAATACCACCATCACTTCAAAATATTTATAAAGAATTATATAATGATCTTGGAATAATACCTAAAAAAACTGGAAATCTAACTGGATGGGCAAAAGAAGGAGTACTTCTTTTAAATAGTATTTTAACAGTTGAAAAGGATAAAGCATCTTCACATAAAAATCTTGGCTGGGAGCCTTTTACTGATTATATAATTAAAGTTTTAAATACTAAAGAAGAACCAATTGTTTTTATTTTATGGGGAAATTTTGCTAAGAGCAAAAAAAGTTTAATAACAAATTCTAAACACTTAATTATTGAATCATCTCATCCAAGTCCTTTCTCAGCATATAATGGTTTTTTTGGTTCAAAACCATTTTCTAAAACCAATAACTTTTTAATAAATAATAATATTAAACCAATAGATTGGTCAAAATAAAAAATAACCATTTGGTTATTTAAGTTCATAAGAAGTTTGAATTTTAACATGATTTATTTTAGCAATAATTTTTAAGTAACCATTTATCGTTTTACTTAATAAATTATTGTTTTTATTATAATATTTTTTATTTGCAATTAAAATTTCATCTTTTGCTTCAATTTTAGTTAAAATTTCATTATATTCATTTGTATTAAGTTCTTTATTATCTTCTTTTAATTCTTTCATTATTTTTAAATTATTATTAAGTTCAATATCAAGTTCATAATTAGTTAATTTTTTATTATTTAAAGAATTAAAATCTTTTAGATAATCTTTCTTCTTAATTACTTTTTTAATTAATATATAAAGTTCATTCATAAGTTTTTGTTTATCCTTTAAAGTTTTTGAAATAATGTCATTTGCACTATCCATTTTTGCCTTAATAATTGATAATTTATTATACCCATTAAAATAAATTATTAATAAAGCAAGTATAATAGTTATAAAAACTAATAATATAATTAAAAATTTCATTTAATCACCTTCTAAATAAATTTTTTATTTTTCTTATTATTTTAATAAAATAATATTCTTTGCTAATTGGTAGTTCATATTCTCCAATTAATTTTTCAACATTACCATTAAATCCTCTTTTAAATTCATATATTCCATAATCTTTATTTTTTTTATCATCATAAGTTATTATACCATAAAAATTATATTTATCAAAACCATTATTTATAGCATATTTAATCATTTCCCATTGAAGCGCATATTGTGAATTAAATTTTAAATATTTTTCAATATTTCCACTTGATAAATAAACTATTTCTGGTTTCATTATAATAAATACAGAAGATGACATGATAATGTTATCTCTTTTAGTTTTTTCTATAATTTCATTATTATATGTAATTTTCTTTTTAATGGAAGCAATTTCATTTTTTATATTGTTTTTTTTACCATTATTATATTTTGCATTACTTAATTTATTTAATTCAATTTCTTTATTTTTTAGTTCTTCTTTTAATAAAATATTATTTTCATTTAAATCAATTTCCGTTATTAAAAACTTTATTTTATTCTTAAATATCTTAAACATATTTTGATAATAATTAAAACTTTTAATTTTAAAATTTTTTCTATCACCAGTTTTTTTTAGTATATCATAAAATATATTTAGTTCGTTATAATTTAATTCTTTTATTTTAATATTGCTTTTTAATGCTTTATTAATTATATTTCTTGTATTTGATTTCATTTCATTTAGTATATCATTTTCAGATTTACTTTTTAAATTTAAAGTAAATAATAAATTATTTTGTTCGTCATTATTATTTTTTTTAAATCCAATTTTATTTAAGTAAGTTATTATTTTAGAATTATTTATTCCACTTTTAATTATATTTCCATCAATATCTCTTTGGTAATCTATTATATATGGATCGATTCTTAAAATATAACCATTATTCTTTTTTATAAATGCTTTTAATTCACTAAAAAATATTTTTAACAATTCAAAATTACTATAATCTATAAGAGGACCTCTTATTGCATAATATTCATATTTATTAAAATGTCTTTTTTTAAAAAGAAGCATTGCACATGCAATAATTTTATTATTTTCTTTTAAACCAACATAAGAAATATGCCAATTATTTTTTTCTCTTAAATGACCTATTTCTATTGATGAAAGAAAACATTTTTTATCATAAATATTCCAAAATTTTTCATATTCATTTTCAGTTATATTTTCAAAAATCATTTAGTTTCCTTTTTTTCTTTTATTAATTTAATTAAAATCTTTTTATTCATCATATAATATATTATACCTAAAATTAGTGCAATTATAAGTATATAAATACATATTCCAACGAAACTAGTAAAAGTTGGCATTATTTTTTTATATAAAGTTGATACAATTATAATAATTAATATTGATAATAAACAATTTGGTAACAATTTTAATGTTTCACTATATCTAAAACCTTCCTTTTTATATAATACATATAGTGGTACTCCAAGTGAAATAAAGTATCCAATAATAGTAGCTACAATAGCACCATAATAAGGATAAATACCTATTTTATTAAATAATAGTATTAAAGGTATATCTAGTAATGCATTAATAACTAATCCTGTTATAGCAGAAAAATATATTAGTTTTGTTTTATATAATCCTTGTAAAGTTGAACATGAAATAACATAAGCACTATCAAGTACTCCTACTAGAATTTGAAAACTAAATATTATTGGACCATAGTAACTTTTACCATAAAATAATGTCCAAATTTCTTTTGAAAATAAACTCATAAAAATTGTTAAGGGTAAAATAATAAATATAAGTACTTTTAATGAATTATTAAAATAATAGTTTGCTCTTTTCATATCTTTAGATACGTAAGCATTTACTAATGATGGAATTAAACTGATAGTTAGGCCTGTAGCAAATGATTTAACAATTGTAACGAGTTTACTGCCCCAAGTTGTAAAAATAGATGAAATTGTTTCTACATCTTGGGCATTGAAACCTAGTTTTGTAAGACCACGTATAATTAATATCATATCAGTTGTATCATAAAGTGAGTTAGCAATATTAATGATTATAAAAGGAATACAATAACTAACAATTTTTTTTAATATTTCCTTTTTTTCTTCTTTAGAAAATTCTTTTTTTGTATTATCTTTGATTATCTTTGCTTTTTTTGTTTTAATATATAAATATACATAAGAAATAAGAGCACCAATTGCTGCCGAAAAAACAGATATTCCTATTGCATATTTAATATCTATATGTAATATTTTTACAAATATAAAACTTCCTACTAATATAATTAATATTCTAACAATTTGTTCAATTACTTGAGATATTGAAGAAACTGTAATATACTTGTGTCCTTGTAAATAGCCTCTATATATTGATAAAACTGGTACAATTAATAGTGCAATAGATATGCATCTTATAACAAAGCATACATCTTCAATTGTATTACCACCTTGTAAGTTACCTAAAATAATTTTTGCAATTGGTTTAGCAAATATAAAGCATAATAAAAAAGCACTAATTGAAAAAATATAAATAAGTTTTTTACTTATTTTATACATTTCATTTTTTTTGTCATATTCTTTTAAAGTTTCATATTCACTTGTAAGTTTACTAATTGCAAGAGGTATTCCGGCAGATGATATAATTAAAAATATATTATATATATTGTAGGCATATCCATATAAGGCACCGCCTTGCTGTCCAATAATTTTATAAAATGGTATAACATATAAAATTCCTAGTATTTTAGTTAAAATAATTGCAATAGTTGCAATTATTGCACCTTCCATAAATCCATTTTTTTTCATAAGGATCAACTCCTATAATTATTATAGTTAAAAAATTAATATAAAACAAGTTATTATTATATGTTATAATTCATCTAGAGGTAATATGATAAAGGTTGAAAAATTAATTTTAGGTTATTTAGATACAAATTGTTATATAGTAAGTAGTAATAATAAAGCAATCATAATTGATCCTGCAGATAATTATGAACAAATCATAAATTTTTGCAAGAAATATGAAGTAATTGAAATAATTGTTACGCATCATCATTTTGATCATATTGGAGCTTTAAAAGAAATAGAAAAATACTATAATTTAAAACGTAATGATTTTAGTAAAAAAACACTAAATTATGAAATAATAAAAACGCCAGGTCATACTGACGATTCTATTTCTATTTTCTTTCCTGATGAAAAAATTCTTTTTTCTGGAGATTTAATATTCTATCATGCTATAGGTAGATATGACTTTCCAAATTCTAACTATGAAAATTTAAAAGAATCACTTAATATTATTAGTAAACTTCCAATTAATACAATTATTTATCCAGGTCATGGAAAAGAAACAACATTAAAAGAAGAAATCCCAAGATTTAAATATTATTAAAATGTTTTTTCAGAATAGGCATGTGAATAATTTATTGGTTCCATAAATTCAACATAATCTAAGTATAATATTCTTATTAAATACCATTTACCTGTAGTAATATCTTTAATAATAAGATGATCTTTTCCAGCTTCTTCAATTAGACCTGAAAAAACTTTATTTTTCCACTCAGTACTATCTGGGAAAGAAACATATGCGTTAACCTTTCTTCCTTTATTTAAACGCAAAATATTTTCAATATAACTTTGTTCGTTATAATCAGGTTCCATGGAACTAACATTTCCTGGTGGAGTTTGAAAATTACTCATTTGGTTTTGATTTGTAGGAAATGTTGGATTTTGATAAAAATTACCGTTTATATTAATCACCTCTCAATATAAGTATATGTAAATTGACTTATAAATTGAATAATTTTTAAAGACTTATAGACTTTTTTAAAAAATTTTAGTAAAATACAATTAAGATAGAAAGGGTATATAATGAATAGGGAAGACGTAAAAATAATAATAAAAGGTCTTACTTTTGTTTTAGGCGTTTTTTTGCTTGCTATGTGTTATAATTTATTTTTATTACCAAATAATTTTGTAACAGGTGGTATGAATGGCCTTGCAATTATTTTTAATAAGGTTTTTAAATTAAATCCTACAATTTTTATTTATGTGTCAAGAATTTTTCTTTTAATTATAAGTTTCATATTCTTAGGAGTAAAAAAAACTATGCCGACAATATTAGGTTCTCTATTATATCCATTAATGGTATCCTTTACTGAACCTATAGCAACTTATTTAATAGATTATATTAATGTTAACGAATATTTAATTATTATATGTATGGCAGGAGTTTTATATGGTTCATCATCGGCATTAATTTATAAAACAGGTTTTACAACAGGAGGTGGAGATGTAATAATGCAATTAATAAAAAAATATTTTAATGTATCAACAACAACTGCAAATTTTTCATATAGTTTTATAATATTATTATTTGGATTATTTGTATTTGGATTTGAAAATTTTATATATGCAATTATAATTTTATTAATTAGTAATACTATTATTGATAAAATAACGTTAGGAGTTTCAATGAGTAAAGTTTTCTTTATTTATTCAAAAAAACTTTCTGAAATAAAAAAAATAATTGCAGATGAATATGATAGTGGAGTTACTATATTACAAACTAAACAAGAATATTTACATAAGAAAGGTGAAATGTTGATGGTTGCTGTTTCTAATTTTGATTGTTATCATTTAAGAAATAGAATTTTAGAAATTGATCCTAATGCATTTTTTGTAATAAATGATTGTTATGAAGTAAATGGTGGCAAGAAAAAAGAAAGACTTTTATAGGAGGAACAATGAAAAAAATATTATTATTTATTTTTATTTGTTTATTATTATGTGGATGTAAAAAAAATGATAATGAATTAGTTATGGTTACAGAAGCAGGATTTGCACCATATGAATATTATGAAGATGGAGAAATTGTTGGCGTTGATGTTGAAATAGCAAAAGAAATTGCTAAAAAAGTGAATAAGACTTTAGTAATTAAGGATATTTATTTTGATTCTATTATTAATGAACTAAAATCTGGAAAAGCAGATTTTGCTATTGCAGGCATGAGTATTACTGATGAAAGAAAAAAAGAAGTTGATTTTTCAAATGAATATATAACTTCAAGACAAATAGTAATTGTTAATAACAATAGTAGTATTGAATCAATAAATGAAATTAATAATAAAATAGTAGCAGTACAACTTGGTAGTGTAGCAGATAGTCATGTAACAAAGAATAAGATAACTGATAACATAGTAAGACAAAAAAAATATTTATCTATGATTGAGGATTTAAAAGCAAATAAAGTTGATTTAATTATTATGGATGAACTTCCAGCTAAAGAGATATTAAAAAATAATTCAGAATTAAAAATTTTAGATGGTTATATTTTCGAAGATAGCTATGCAGTTGCTGTAAAAAAGGGTAATACTGAACTTTTAAATCAAATTAATGAAGTTATAGATGAACTTAAAAAAAATGGTAAAATAAGTGAATACATTTTAAGTTATTCAAAGTAGGAAAAAAATGAACATATTATCAACTATATATGAAAATCTTTATTATACTTTAATATATGAAAACCGTTATATGTATTTTTTAAAAGGCTTATTAAATACTTTAATAATGGCTTTTTTTGCTTGTATAATTGGAATTATTTTAGGAATTATTTTAGCAATAATAACTGACTATAGTGAAAAAACCAAAAAGTTGCCATTTTTATCTTTTATTGCAAAAGTTTATATTGGTTTAATTAGAGGCACTCCATCTCTTCTTCAATTAATGATTATATATTACATTATGTTTCGAAGTGTTAATATTAATATAATAGTGGTTGGAATCATATCATTTGGGCTTAATTCTGCAGCGTATGTATCACAAATTATTAAATCAGGAATTATTTCTGTATCATTTGGGCAGGAAGAGGCCGCTAAAATGCTTGGACTTAATTATGTTCAAACAATGAGATATATTATAATGCCTCAAGCAATGAGAAATATTATGCCAGCATTAGGAAACGAATTTATTACTCTTTTAAAAGAAACATCTGTTGCGGGTTATATTGGTATAATTGAACTTACTAAAGCTTCTGATATAATTGCTTCTAGAACTTATGATTATTTCTTTCCACTTTTTATAGTTGCTATAATATATTTAATACTTACGATAGGATTGTCTAAAATTTTAAATATATTTGAAAGGAAATTAACTAATGATTGAAATAAAAGATTTATGTAAAAGTTATGGTGATAAAGAAATATTAAGTAATATTAATTTAACTATTAGTGATAATGAAATAGTAGCAATAATTGGTAAAAGTGGTTGTGGCAAATCAACACTATTAAGATGTATTTCAAGGCTTGAAAATATTACTAAAGGAAGTATTTATATAGATAATGAAGATATTAATAATATAAAAGATTACTATAAAAAAGTTGGAATGGTTTTTCAAAGTTTTAATTTATTTGAAAATCTAAATGTTTTAGATAATTTAATTTTAGCACCAGTAAAACTAAAATTAATGACTAAAGATGAGGCTATTAAAAAAGCTAAAAAATATTTAAAAGATATTAATTTATTAAATAAAATAAATGAATATCCAAAAAAATTAAGTGGTGGTGAAAAACAAAGAGTTGCAATTATTAGGGCTCTTATGGAAAATCCAAAAATTATATTATTTGATGAACCTACAAGTTCATTAGATCCACAAATGACTCAGGAAGTTCTTGAATTAATGAAAAAATTAAGTAATTTAAATATAACAATTATTGTTGTGAGTCATGAAATTAATTTTATAAAAGAATTTGCCCAAAGAATTATATATATAGATAATAAAAAAGTTGTAAGTGATGCAAATGTAATTGATACATTTAATTCACATAATGAAAGTTTAAAAGAGTTTTTAAAAGATATAAAATGATATATAGACTTTTAAAAATTAAAATGATATTATTATAATAAGGAGATGATATGATGATACATGTTACAAGTGAAATTAAAAAATTAAAAAAAGTTTTAGTTCATAGACCAGGTAAAGAACTTTTAAATTTGACACCAGATACATTAGGTAGACTTCTTTTTGATGATATTCCATATCTTAAAGTTGCTATACAAGAACATGATGAATTTTGTCAAATATTAAGAGATAACGATATCGAAGTTGTTTATTTAGAAGACTTAATGGCGGAAACTCTTGATTATAATCCACAAATAAAGCCTTCATTTATAAGACAATTTATATATGAAGCAGGTGTTAAAACCCCAAAATATAAAGATTTATTATTTGAATATTTGATGAGTTTTGAAAATAATAAACAATTAGTTTTAAAGACAATGGAAGGTATTAAAGTTTCTGAAGTTCATAGGAATAAAAATGACATAGAACATTCGTTAGTTGATCAAATTAGTGAAGAAACTAAGTTTTTAGCTGAACCAATGCCAAACTTATATTTTACTAGAGATCCATTTGCTTCAGTAGGAAATGGCATAATCTTAAATAAAATGTACTCAATAACTAGAAGTAGAGAAACAATTTATGCATATTATATATTTAATTATCATCCAGATTATATGGATAAAGTAGATAAATATTATGACAGAGAAAATCCATTTAGTATTGAAGGTGGAGATGTTCTAAATATAAATGACCACGTTCTTGCAATTGGTATTTCACAAAGAACAAGTGCTGAAGCTATTGATATAGTTGCTAAAAATATGTTTAAAGATGAAAATTGTAAAATTGATACGATTTTAGCATTTAAAATTCCTGAATGTCGTGCATTTATGCACTTAGATACAGTATTTACTCAAATTGATGTAGATAAATTTACTTATCATCCTGGAATTATGGAAACACTTGAAGTTTTTGAAATAACTAAAGATGATGAAAATCCGGAAGATGTAAAAGTGATAAAAAAAGAGGGATCACTTGAAAATATTTTAGAGGAATATTTAGGTATTGATGTTACATTAATTCCTTGCGCTGGTGGTGATAAAATTGCCTCTGAAAGAGAACAATGGAATGATGGAACTAATACACTTGCAATAGCCCCTGGAGTAGTTGTTGTATATAATAGAAATAATATTACGAATGATGTTTTAAGAGAGCATGGTATTAAAGTAATCGAAATGAATAGCGCTGAATTATCTAGAGGTCGTGGAGGCCCTAGATGTATGAGTATGCCATTAGAAAGAGAGGAATAAATGGATTTAAGAAATAGAGATTTTTTAAAACTTTTAGATTATTCGTCTGATGAAATAAGATATTTATTGGATTTAGCTAAAAATTTTAAAGAAAAAAAACATAATCATATACCACATAAATATTTAGAAGGAAAAAATATTGCAATTATATTTGAAAAAGATTCTACAAGAACTAGATGTTCTTTTGAAGTTGCTGCATATGATTTAGGTATGCACGTAACATATCTTGGTCCTACTGGTAGTCAAATGGGTAAAAAAGAAAGTATTGAAGATACTGCAAGAGTATTATGTAGAATGTATGATGGAATTGAGTATCGTGGATTTGATCAAACAATTGTTGAAACACTTGCTAAATATTCAAGTGTTCCTGTTTGGAATGGTCTTACTAATGAATTTCATCCAACTCAAATGTTAGCAGATTTTATGACAATTGAAGAAGAGTTTGGTTCTTTAAAAGGAAAAAAATTAGTTTTTTGTGGTGATGCAAGAAATAATGTTGGAAATTCACTTATGGTTTGTAGTGCAAAACTTGGAGTTAATTTTACATGTTGTGCTCCAAAAGATTTATGGCCTGATGAAGAACTTACTCAAAAATGTATGGAAATTGCAAGGGAAAATGGATGCACAATTGAAAGAACTGAAGATATAATGGAAGGTACTAAGAGTGCTGATGCAATTTATACAGATGTTTGGGTTTCAATGGGTGAACCAATGGATAAGTGGGAAGAAAGAATAAATTATTTAAAACCTTATCAAGTTAATCAAAAAGTAATTGATAATGCTAATAGTGATTGTATTTTCTTACATTGTCTTCCTTCATTTCATGATTTAAATACTACAATAGGTAAAGATATTTATGATAAATTTGGATTAACTGAAATGGAAGTTAGTGATGAAGTATTTAATGGTTCACATTCAAGAGTTTTTGAAGAAGCAGAAAATAGAATGCATACTATAAAAGCAGTAATTTATGCAACTTTAAAGGATTAATATGAGTAAAATAGTAATTGCATTAGGTGGTAACGCTCTAGGTAGTACTCCTGAAGAACAATTAAATCTTGTAAAAAAAGCAGCAGATATAATTGTATCTATTGCTAAAGACAATGAAGTTATTGTTACACATGGTAATGGTCCTCAAGTTGGAATGATAAATAATGCTTTTGAGTATGCTAGTAAATTTGAAAAAGCACCTTTAATGCCCTTTGCAGAGTGTGGTGCAATGAGCCAAGGCTATATTGGTTATCATTTACAAAATGCTATTAATGAAAAATGTGTTGAAAAAAATGTTTTAAAAAAATGTGCAACAATCATTTCTCAGGTTGAAGTTGATAAAACTGATTCGGCTTTCAGTAATCCTACTAAGCCTGTTGGAATGTTTTATACCAAAGAAGAGGCTGAAAAATTAGCTTTAGAAAATGGTTATAAATATGTTGAAGATTCTGGCCGTGGTTATAGAAGAGTAGTGCCTTCTCCTAAACCAGTCAAAATCTTAGAACAAGATATTGTAAGTACTCTTGTTAAAGATGGTAATATAGTTATTACTGTCGGAGGTGGTGGTGTCCCAGTTGTTAAAGAAAAAAATGGCTATAAAGGAGTTGCTGCAGTAATTGATAAAGATTTTGCTAGTAGTACTCTTGCAAGCAATATTGATGCCGATATTTTACTTATTTTAACAGCTGTAGATAAAGTTTATATAAACTTTAATAAAGAAAATCAAATAGCTTTGGATGAAGTGGATACTGATACTTTAAAAGATTATATTAATAATAATGAATTTGCAAAAGGTAGTATGCTTCCTAAAATTAATGCTTGTATTAACTTTGTTGAAAATAATCATGAGGGCACAGCTATTATTGCTTCACTTGATGAAGGTTTAGAAGCTATTAATGGCAGTAAAGGCACAAAAATATTTTATAGGAGGAAATAAATGGTAAAGACAAAAAAGGGTAAGAAAAAGTTTTCTTTAACATCATTTACAATTATATTTATTATTATAATTGCACTTGCTATTGTTTCACATCTTTTACCTACAGCCCAATTTGATGGTGATACCATAGTTAATGGTAGTGGCGTAGTTGGAGCAACATTTTCAGATTTTGTATTATCTCCAATACTTGGCTTTGAAGATGCTGCAGATGTTAGTATATTTATTTTAATACTAGGTGGTTTCCTTGCAATTATTGCAAAGACAGGAGCATTAGAAACAGGTGTTAAAGTACTTGTAAAAAAATTAAAAGGAAATGAACTTATTTTAATTCCAATATTAATGTTTATATTTTCGATAGGTGGTACTACATATGGAATGCTTGAAGAAACAGTAGCATTTTATGGTTTATTATCATTCACTATGGTTGCAGCAGGAATGGATACTATTGTAGCATCTGCTACTGTATTACTTGGTGCTGGAGTAGGTGTGCTTGGTTCTACAATTAATCCATTTGCTGTTGGTGCGGCAGTTAGTGCTTTACCTGAAGGTATAACTGTTAATCAAGGTACAATTATCTTACTAGGTTGTATTTTATGGTTAGTTTCTTATATTATTGCAGTTGCTTTTGTTTTAAAATATGCTGCAAAAGTAAAAGCCGATAAAGGTTCTACATTTCTATCTTTACAAGAGCAAAAAGAAATGGAAAAACATTATACAAAAGAAGATTTTGTTAATGATAATGTAAAACTTTCAACAAGACAAAAAATAATTTTAGTATTGTTTGGATTAACATTTGTTATAATGATTGTGGGATTTATTCCTTGGGTTGATTTTGGAATAATATCTGCAGATGTAGCAGATGCTGGAACTCATTGGTCTGCATTTTTAACTGGTAATTGCTTTGGCTATTGGTGGTTTGAAGATGCTGCAGTATGGTTCTTTATAATGTCAATAATAATTGGAATTATAGGTAAAATTAGTGAGAAGGAATTTGTTGATACATTTTTAGGTGGAGCATCAGATATATTAAGTGTAATTCTTATAATTGCTGTTGCAAGAGGTGCGTCTGTTTTAATGCAAACAACATATTTAGATAACTATATTATTTATAATGCTGCAGAAGCCCTTAAAAATATGCCAGCAGTATTATATGCACCACTAAATTATATTCTTCATATATTCTTATCAATATTAGTTCCATCTTCATCTGGTATTGCAACACTTTCTACACCTATTATGGGACCATTAACAGCTCAATTAGGTTTTTCTGTAGAAACAAATGTTATGATTCTTGTTGCTTCAAATGGTTTAGTAAATTTAATTACACCAACATGTGGAGCAATAATGGGTGGATTAGCACTTGCAAGAGTTGAATATTCTACTTGGTTTAAGTGGGCAATCAAAATAGTTGCACTTATTGGCCTTGCGGCAATGGTAATACTTACTATAGCAATGTGTGTTTTATAAAAAATTACCAAAAATTAGCTAATGTAAATTAGTTAATTTTTTTATGAGTAAAATTTACAATAATTTTTTTTCGTGGTATAATTTATAAAATGGAGGGATTATGAAGTTCATTGATTTTAAAGATGTAACAAAGACTTATAGTAATGGAATTACTGCTTGTGCAGATATTACTTTACAAATTGAAAAGGGAGAATTTGTTTTTGTTATTGGACTTACTGCAAGTGGAAAATCTACATTAATTAAAATGTTATATAGAGAAGAAAAACCAACTAAAGGAACAGTTATGGTTGGCGGTGTAAATGTTGGAAAACTTCGTAATAGAAAGGTTTATAAATATCGTAGAAAAGTAGGTATTGTATTTCAGGATTTTAAATTATTACCTAATTTAACTGTATATGAAAATGTTGCATTTGCTTTGGAATGTGTTGGGGCAAAGGCATCTGAAATAAGGCCTAAAGTATTAAAAGCACTAGAACGAGTTGGACTAAAAGATAAAGTTAGAAGTTTTCCTAAGGAACTTTCTGGTGGTGAAATGCAAAGAGTATGTATTGCAAGAGCTATTGTAAATGAACCAAAATTACTTATTTGTGATGAACCTACAGGTAATTTAGATCCAAAAACAAGTAAAGAAATTGTAGATGTTATATCAAGTATTAATAATGATCTTGGAACAACTGTTATAATGGCAACACATGATAAAGACATAGTTAATAGAATGAAAAAAAGAGTTTTAGTTATTAATAATGGTATGCTTGTTGGAGATTATAAGAAAGGAAGTTATAAGTCAAGTGAAAGCATGTAGAATATTAGGACGAAGCATTAGGGATGCAGTAAAGAGTATAACTCGTAATTTTTCACTTTCTATGGCAAGTATTCTTTGTGATATGATAACTCTTATTATAGTTTCTGTTGCCATTATTATTGCTTGTAATGTTAATAATGCTACAAAATCAATTGAAAGTGAAATGAATATAGTTGTTTATTTTAACAAAAACTCAACTGAAGAAGATAGTAATAATGCTTTTTTAGAGATAAAAAATTTAGAAGGTGTTACTAAAGCAATTTATAAAAGTAAAGATGAATGGAAAACTGAAATGAGTGATTACTCTGATACATTTGATACAATGCTTAATTATTTATCAGATAACCCATTAATGAATAGCTGTATTGTTTATGTAGAAGATATTAGGGAAATTAATAATATAGCGGATAAAATAAAAGAAATTACCAATGTTGAAGTTGTAAAATATGGTGAATCTATGGTTGAAGAAATTGTATCTGCTTTTGATTTAATTCAAAAAATAACAATAGGAATAGTAATTGCACTGATTTTAGTAACAGTATTCTTAATATCAAATACAATTAAGTTAACAATTTATTCACGAAAAAATGAAATTGAAATTATGAGATTAGTTGGTGCAAGTAATACCGCAATAAAATTACCATTTTTATTTGAGGGTTTATTTTTAGGAATTATTGGTTCAATTATTCCTGTTTGTATAACAATATACGGATATGTAATTTTATACAATATAATGCATGGATATATGTTTACTGAAACTTTAAATTTAATAAAACCATATAATTTTGTATTTTATGTTTCGGGAATAATTGTTCTTTTAGGAGCAATTGTAGGTATGTTTGGTAGTACAAACTCAGTAAGGAAGTATTTAAAAGTATGAAAAAATTAATAAAAATAATATTAGTTTTATTGTTAATGTTTTCTTTTAATCATAAAGTTGATGCTGCAGCAAATACACTTGCTGATTTAAAAAAAGAACTTCAAGAGTTAAAGTATGAAAAAGCACAAAATGATGCTGCTAAAAACAAAACACAATCAGAAATTAATGCTGAAAATAGTAAAATATCTAGTGCTCATAATGAAGTTGAAAAGGCAGAAGAAGATATAAATCAAGCAAAAATACAAATTGAAAATTCAACAAAAGAAATTGAGAACATGAAACAAAAAGCAGAAGAAATGCTCACATTTTATCAACTTATTAGTAATGATAGTTCTTTTTTAGACTTTGTTGGAGGTGCAAGTAGTGCTACTGATGTAGTTATGAGATCTGATGCAATTAATCAAATAATTGAATATACTCAAAATGAATTGAAAAAAATGCAATCTTTAATTGAAGAAAATCAAGAACTACAAGTAGATTTAGTAAAAAAACAAAATGACTTGGAAGAAAAAATAAAAGAATATGAAAGTAGTTTAGCTTCTTTAAAAAATGATTTGTCTTCGCTTGTTGAAGTTACACTTGATATTTCAGAGCAAATTGCTGCGCAAGAAAAACTTATTAAATATTATGAAGATATTGGATGTAAAGATAATGATTTATTATCAAAATGCGTAGATGTTGCTAATAGTTCAAAATTTTTAAGACCAACTATACGTGGATATATTTCATCTGGTTTTGGTTGGAGATCATTTTATTTAAATGGCAAGCCTTATTCTGATTATCACCCAGCAAATGATATAGCTGGAAATGCTGGTGGTACACAAGTATACGCCACTGCTGCAGGAACTGTAGCTGCCGTTATTTCAAAAGCTAGTTGTGGAGGAAATCAAGTATATATTCATGTTCGAGTTCAAGGTGTTGCATATACATTAACATATGCTCATTTAATGGATGTATATGTAAAGGTTGGAGACGTTGTTACTCAACAAACTGTAATTGGTACAGTAGGTGGAGGCGGTAAAACATTAAAAGTAAATGGAGGATGGGATACCTGTTCTACTGGATATCATTTACATTATGCCGTAACTAAAGGATTTTATCTAGGTGGTGGCTCAGAAGGTTATACAAGTTATAGTAAATACATTTCAAATAGTATACAGCCACCAAATTTACCAGCTTATGGTAAATGGTATTATTCAAGGTATTAATGAAAATCATTATAATTATCTTAATAATGTTTTCTTTATCTAGTTGTAAAAAGGAAGAAACATTAATTATAAGTAATAATACAACAACAAAAGAAATTGAAACAGTTAATGAAGTAGAGCAATACATAGATAATAATCCTTTAAATATTTCACTTTATTTGGAAAGTAATACCGGATTTAATAAACTAAATGACGATATTAGTAAGTCTTGGATTCCTAAAAAAGATATAATAGTTTTATGTGCATTTTATACAAATGATGAATTTATAAATTTAGATTTTTATCAAAATATTTGGAAATATTATGCAAACACTATAGATAATGTAAATAATTATAAGATTGGTTGGGAAATATCTTTTGAAACTAATGAAGGAAAAATACATAAAACATTAAACATGCCAAAGGATGCAATTGATTTTTATGATTATCTTGAAATTTATTTATATGATAGTTTAAATCAAGAATTAGGAGCATGGTATTCACATTTACTTGATGAACAAGTAAATGAAAAAACTTTAATAACAACAATAAAATTAACTTGTGGCAGTAAATGTAGTGAAATAATCTCTAATATTTACATAAAAGTGTTTACATATGACGATAATGAAGACTTTAATGAATCAGGCTTTTATCGTGGCAAAAGTTATAGTAGTTTAGTTATAAAAAAAACGTAATCAATAATTTGGTTACTTTTTTTATTAAAAATTTTGCTATGAATAATTGTTATCTTATTTTATTCATGTTATAATTATAATAATATAAGGAGTAAAATGTGAACAATAATGATGATTTAATAATAGATACTAATGATTATGAAGATCAAAAGAGAATTATTGAAGAAGAAAAAAAACAAGATAAAAAAATAAAAAATAATATTTTATTATCCTGTGCTTTTTTAGTTTTTATAATAATTATTATTATACTAAGTTATTTTATATTTTACTTTTATAAAACTTATGATGGTAGTTTTTCAGATGGTTTTGACAAATGTAAATTTATTAATATTAAACCAGATAATAGTAAAATACCATTTGTAAATATTTCTAATAATGATAGTTGTAAACCCGAATATAATATTGACTATATTCAAAATGGTAGGCCATATTTTAATATAGATTTATTTGGAAATCAAACAAAAATATTTAATGAAGTTAATATATCTGATTCAAATGGATTATGTAAAATTAATTGTGATTCTAATAATGATGGATGGCCAGATTATAATATTGATTTAAATAGTGATGGATTAGCAGATTTAAATATTATATTTAATTATAAGAAAAAAAATACCTGTGATTTAAATTGCGATTTAGATAAAGATATGTTGCCTGATACAAATATTGATATAGATGGTGATGGAAAAGCAGATATTAATATTAGTGAAGATGATTACACAAAACCAAAATATAATATTGATTATAAAGGAAATAGAACAGCAATATTTAACGTAAAAGATGGAAATGGAAATATTAGTAATCGATTAAACCAACTTGATAATAATGGTAAATGTCAAAAAAATTGTGATATAGATAATGATGGATGGCCAGATTATAATATTGATTTAGGCAACGGAATATTAATTAACAACTTAATCAATTCAAATGATACTAAGAATATTGAATATAATAAAGGTAAAAATATTGATTGGAAATGTAGAATAGATAATGATTGTAAAATAAATTCCTATAGTTTGCAAAATACTTATATAAATATTGATATAGATGGTGATGGAAAAGCAGATGTTAATATTTCAAATGATGATGGAAATACCTTGACAAATGAAATAAATAAAAAAATTAATAATGAAATATTAAATTATGATATAGATAATGATGGTTTTCCTGAATATAATATTGATATTGATAATGATGGAATAGCAGACATAAATATAATAGATAAAAACAATAAATGTATAAAAAATTGTGATATGAACAATGATGGAATAGCAGATTATTTAATTAATATAAACAATAATATTATATTAGTTGGAATTGATACTGATTATGATGGTAAATGTGATGTAAATTGTGATATTAATTATGATTTATATCCTGATCTTAATATTGACATAGATGACGATAATGTCCCAGATATTAATATTGATTTTGATAAAGATGGCAAAGCAGATTTTAACATTGATACAAATAATGATGGCAAAGCAGATTTAAATATTGATGTTTATGGACTGGGAATTTGCAATTTCAATTGTAAAATGAGTGATGGTACAATTTCAAATGCTGTTAATAGTTCTAATAATTGTATAAAAAATTGTGATACAAATGGTGATGGAATGCCAAATCTTAATGTAGATATTAATGATGATGGTATTTGCGATTTCAACTGCAATGATGGATCAGAAAAAATCGATAGTGACTATAATTATTATGAAGATGATAAATATAAAAATGAACAAAATATTTTAGAAATAGCTAAAGGAATAGATAGTAATCTATATATATATAATCCTTTAGAGATTCTATCATTAGACATTGAACCAGGTTGGAATGGAACATATGTATTAAAAATAAAAAATAATTCTAATTATGCAGTAGCATATAAAATACTTTGGAAAAATGTTTATAATGATTTTACAAATATTAATAATTTAGATTACTTTATTACAAGAAGTAATATATCATATTTAAATAATTTAAAGGCACCAAAAGAAAATATTATTTTAGAAGATGAAGTGTTGATTAAAGATAATACAACAGTAAAATATGTTTTACATATGTTATGGAAAGAAACTGGTGAAAATCAAAACATAGATAGTGGTAAAACATTTAAAGGACAATTTTATATAGAAACAATTCATTAAATGAAAGGAGAAAAAAATGGTAACTAAAAAAATGAAAATTAAGTCAATTATTAATTATGTTTGTTCAGTTATATCGTGGACATTATTTTCAATTTTAATAGTTTGTGCTGTATTACTTGCATATTATTTTGTTTCAATGAAGTTATATATTGCAAAAGGTGATAAATATAAACCATTTTTTTCGGTTTATACTATAGTAAGTCCTAGTATGGTTCCAACAATTAATGTTTATGATATTATAATTAATAAAGCGGTTAATAACCCTACTGATATACAAAAAGAAGATATTATTACTTTTACTTCAACAGGAGTTCTTTCTAATGGATTAACTGTAACTCATAGAGTACAAGATATTACTACTAATAAAGAAACAAATGAATATGAGTATATTACAAAAGGTGATAATAATCTTATTGCAGATGACGCTCCAGCCAAATATAGTAATTTAATTGGAAAAGTTATTTTGCGTTTTCCTGGACTAGGAAGAGTACAAGCTTTTGTAGGAAGTAAATTAGGATGGTTAGTTGTTGTTATTATTCCAGCATTAATAATTATTATTCAAGACGTACTTAAATTAATTAAGGTTACTAAATATAAGAAAATTGCTGATATTGAAAATGAACGTTTAGTAAGTGAAATAGAAAATAAATAAAAATTGATGTATCATACACCAATTTTTTTTGTATTTTGTTTGTTAAACAAATTGTCAACAAAAACTGTAGCCGAAGTATTTCCTAATGCATTTAGCATAGTTGCTGGAGCATCAGTAATTGTAGCTATAATTGTTAGAATTGCAAGTGATTCGATTGGAAAACCTAAAAGTGAAATAATAAGCATTTCAGAGATTGTTCCACCTCCAATTGGAACAGCACTAATTAGAAGAGTGGCAAGAAGTGAAATTAATAATATTGTTACTATGTTTACAGGTTTATTAAAAAGGTATACTAAAAACATTATTTTAAATACACTATCTATTATTGAACCATCTTTATGAAAACTAGTACCTAATGAAATTGTTGTATTGGCTACCTCATCTTTAGTTTCTAAATTTTTAGCACATTTTATATTAATTGGTATACATGCTGCTGATGAACAAGTACTTAAAGACGTTGCAATTACTGGTAATGATTCTTTCCAAAATTTTTTAATATCTTTATTACATAATATTGCAATTAACGAGTAGTATATAAATGCAAATACAACAGCAATTATAGTATAATAAACAAATACTTTAATATAATCAGTTGTAATACTAATTCCAAGTGATCCAACCAATGATGCAAAATAAGCACCTATGCCAATTGGTGCATATTTCATAACAATTTTTAGCATATTCATAACAATTTCATTTAAACTAATTAAATTATCTAAAATTATTTTACCTTTTTCTTTTGAAATATTAATTGCCATACCAAATATTATTGAGAATAATATAATTGCAATTAAATTTTCTTTTGTTAATAATTTGTTAAAGTCATCAACAGAAATAATATTTACGGTTTTTTCTAATAAGTTAATTTTTTCATTCTCTATAGTAGTTTCAGTAAGAGTAATAGTATTATTTTTGTTGACAAATCGATATGAATATGTTGCAATAATACCAATTAAAGCCGAAGTAAGAGACATAATAATAAATACTATTAAAATACTTTTAAATAGTTTTTTTAATTTTTTTGTATTAATTTTTCCTATTGAAGATGCGATGCTAGAAAAAATTATTGGTATTATAAGTATACATAATAAATTAATAAATAATTTCCCGAATGGTGCTAAATAATTGGCTTTTTCTTTAAAAATAAGTCCAATAATAAAACCAATTATAAGACTTAAAAATAATATTAAAGTATCTTTATAATTTTTTATAAATTTTTTCATAATCCTCCTTTATAAATGTTATTAATTATTTAAAAAAATATGAATTTAATTAAATTGACAACTATATTTTTAAATGATAAAATTATCTATGAAAAGAGGATAATATGGAATTAAAAGGTAGTAAAACAGAAAAAAATTTAATGACTGCTTTTTCTGGTGAGAGTCAAGCAAGAAATAAATATACTTTTTATGCTTCTAAAGCGAGAAAAGATGGTTATGAACAAATAGCATCAATTTTTGAGGAAACGGCTAATAATGAAAAAGAACATGCTAAATTATGGTTTAAAGCATTAAATAATGGTGATATACCTTCAACATTTGATAATCTAAAAGATGCAGCAAATGGTGAAAACTATGAATGGACTCAAATGTATAAAAGTTTTGCAGAGGTGGCAAAAGAAGAAGGTTTTGATGATATTGCTAAACTATTTGAAATGGTTGCAGATATCGAAAAACATCATGAAGAAAGATATTTAAAATTAGTTGATAATATTGAAGAAGATAAAGTTTTTCATAAAAGTGAAGAAGTTATTTGGATATGTAGAAACTGTGGCCATGTATATTATGGAAAAGATGCTTTAAAAGTTTGCCCAGTTTGTAAACATCCTGAATCATTTATGGAATTAAAAAATACAAATTATTAATTTATACAATGACTTATTCTAAGTAGTTTAAAAGAATCTAGAGATTAATACATTTGCTGAAAGTATTAAAAGAAATTAAACGAAATTCAAATAACGAGTATAAATCGTTAATTACGTTATAATTTAGAGATTGAATTAACCTTCATAAAGTAGGGTGGTACAGCGATAAACTATTGCCCCTATATTATGGGGGTTTTTATAAAATAAGGAGGAAAAAATGGAAGAAATTAAAAATGAAATATTATATGATATTGAAAATGTTCAAACATTGACTGATTTAAATAATCTAAAAGTAAAGTATTTAGGAAAAAAAGGTATTATTATAACCCTACAAGCTGGTATTAAAGATGCGGAAAATAAAAAAGAATATGGTATGCAAATAAATGATTTAAAAAATTATTTTCAAACATTATTTGATAGTAAACAAGAAGAAATTAATACATTAATTTTAAATGAAAAATTAGAAAGAGAAGCAATAGATATAAGTTTGCCTGCAACTAGTGTTTTTATGGGAGCGCCAAATATATTAGAAAAAACTTCAGAAATTATTGAAAACATTTTTATATCTTTAGGTTTTGATGTTATGGATGGTCCAGAAATAGAGGAAGATAAATATAATTTTGAATTATTAAATATTCCTAAAGGTCATCCTGCTAGAGATGCGCAAGATACATTTTATATTAAGGATGAAGATATTCTTTTAAGAAGTCAAACATCACCTATGCAAGCAAGAGTTATGCTTGAAGGAAAAGGCGAAAAGCCTATAAGAATGATTTGTCCTGGGAAAACTTATAGAAGAGACGATGATGATGCAACTCATTCACATCAATTTATGCAAATTGAAGGATTAGTTGTTGATAAAGAGATTAGTTTATCCGATCTTAAAGGTGTATTTGATATACTTGCAAAAGAACTATTTGGCTCAGATTGTAATGTTAGATTTAGACCTAGCTATTATCAATTTACTGAACCTTCCGTTGAAGCAGATATCAGTTGTTTTGTGTGCCATGGTAGTGGCTGTTCTTTATGTAAAAATACAGGATGGATTACAGTTGCTGGTGCGGGAATTGTTCACCCTAATGTATTAAAAAATTGTGGCTATGATCCAAATAAATGGACTGGTTTTGCATTTGGTTTTGGAGCAGAAAGACTTGCAATGCTTAAATATAATATAAATGATATAAGAACATTTTATATAAATGATTTAAGAGAAACAACAATATTTGATAGAAAGGAAAATGATTAATATGATAAGTTTAAATTGGGTTAAAGATTATATTAATTTAGATGGAATAGATTTAAAAAAGTTAGCTGTTAAAATTACAAAAGCTGGAATAAATGTTGAAAAAGTTATAACAAATCATATTGATAATTTAGTAGTTGGAAAAGTATTAGAATGTGTAGATCATCCAAATAGTGACCATTTGCATATTTGTAAAGTAGATATCGGTACTGAAGTTATACAAATTGTATGTGGTGCACCAAATGTAAAAGAAAATATTAAAGTAATAGTTGCTTTAATTGGTGCCATTTTACCAGGTAATTTCGAAATAAAAAAGAGTGTTATTCGTGGTGTTGAATCATATGGGATGATTTGCTCATTATCTGAACTTGCACTTGAAGATAATACTCCAGAAAATTATGCAAAAGGAATATACATTTTACCTGCTGATATTGAAATAGGTTCAGATCCTCTTAGTTATTTTGGACTTGATGATACAATATATGATTTAGATGTACACAAACATAGAAATAATGATTGTTACTATCATATTGGATTTGCTTATGAAATTGCATCAATATTAAACAAAAAAGTTAAATTACCTGAACTTAGTTATAATGAAATAGAAGATAATATTAATAATCATTTTTCATTAAAGGTTGATACTAATAAATGCACATATTATTTAGCAAAAATGGTTACAGGTGTTAAAATATGTGAGTCTCCTAAATTTATTCAAAATAGATTAATTAGTGCAGGAATGAGACCAATTAACAATGTAGTTGATATTTCAAATTACGTTATGCTTGAATATGGTCAACCACTACATTTTTTTGATAAAGATAAATTAGGCGATAAAATTATTGTAAGAAATGCTACTGATTGTGAAAAAATTATTACTTTAGATAATAAAGAAAGAATATTAAATGAAAAAGATATTGTAATTACAGATGGTCAAAAACCAGTTTGTATAGCAGGAGTAATGGGCGGATTAAATACAGATGTTGATGAAAATACTTCGACAATATTAATTGAAAGTGCGATTTTTGATTCTGTTTCAATAAGGAATACTGCTTCAAGATTAGAATTAAAAAGTGAAGCATCTATAAGATATGGCAAGGGACTTAATTATGAATATACCAAAGACGCTATAAATAGAGCCTGTCATCTTCTTGAAAAATATGCTAATGCAAAAGTATTAAGTGGTATTGTTTGTTATGATAATATAGATAAAAAGAAAAAAATAGTATCATTTTATCCTGAAGAAGTTAATAAAATGTTAGGAATTGAAATTAGTAAAGAAGATATGGCTAATGAACTTGATAGATTAATGTTTGATTATGAATTTAATGATGGCAAATATGTTGTAACTATTCCAAATCGAAGATTAGATATAGATCCATTTGTAAATGATATAGCTGAAGAAATTGGACGTTTATATGGCTATGAAAATTTAAATTCTTCTTTACCAAAAGGTGTATATAAAAAAGGTGGGTATATTGGAGATGTTAAATATAAAAAAATAGTATCATTTAGACTAAGAAGTTTAGGTTTAAATGAATGTAAAACTTATACTTTAGTTTCACCAGCAATGGCAAATTTATTTAATTATGAAAATAAAGAAAAAGTAATACTTCCAAATCCAATGAGTGCTGATAAAAGTATTGTTAGAACAACTTTGATTCCATCTTTATTAAGTGTATATGATTATAATAAATCAAGAAAAGTTAATGACATATTATTATATGAAATTAGTAAAACATATGATGCATCATATACTGAAGATATAAAAATAACAATACTTATGAAGGGAAAATATATATTTAATAGTTGGCAAAATTCTTATATAAAATGTGATTTTTATGTTATAAAAGGAATTGTTCAAAATTTATTGGATTATTTAGGTTTAAAAAATCGTTATAATTTTGAAAAATCTAGTATTAAAGATTTACATCCTGGAATTAGTGCTAATATTATTGTTGATAGACAAATTGTAGGAATTATTGGTAAAATAAATCCAACTATTAATAAAGATGATATTTATGTTTGTGAAATATCATTAAACAAATTGATAAAAAATAATATTAAACCATTAAAATATAAAGAGGCTAGTAAATATCCAGATATTGAAAAAGATGTTGCATTTATTGTTAAAAAAGATATTACTTCAGAAACAATATCTAATCAAATAAAAAAATCTGGTGGAAGACTTTTATCAAAGATTAATGTATTTGATTTATATAATGGAGAAAATATTAATACAGATGAAAAAAGTATTGCATTTAAATTAACATTTAGTGATAATGATAGAACATTAACTGAAAAAGAGGTAATGGATATTTTTGAAAATATTATTACGGATGTAACTGAAAATTTAGATGCAAAATTAAGAAGTTAAAAAAACTTCTTTTTTTCTTTTGCTCTTAAAAAAAGTGTGATATAATAAAAACATAAGTTATCATAGTGGGGTGATAAAATGGCAAAAGCATTATTATTATCAAAGGAAAATATTGTTAAAGGAGCAGTTAAACTTGTAAATAATGATGGTTGGAATAGTCTAAATGCAAGAAGTTTAGCAAAGCAACTAGGAATTAGTACAAAACCATTATATCGTATTTATAATAATATGGATGAAATTAAAATTGATGTTTTATCAGAAATATATAGGCAATATGATGAATTTATAAATAGTAAAATTGATAGTAAAAAGGCTTTACTTACGTTATGTATTGCTTATGTTGAATTTGCTAATGATTATAAGAATTTATTTACTAGTTTATTTTTATCAGATAATTTGAAATGGAAGAAAATTGAAGATGTTTTTGATGAAAAATGGAATCAATCAACAATAATTAATTTAGTTAATAAACATGGATTTACTTTTGAAGAAGCCAAAGAATTGTTTTTACATATGTGGTTATATTCAAATGGACTTGCTACTTTAATTGCTACAAATCAAATTAAACTTGATGAAGAAAAAATAATGATTAGATTAGTTAAGATTTATAAAAGCCTTGTTAAATAGTAATATTTAGTGTTATAATATTTTATATAGGAGGTAGAATGAAGAAGTTTTTAATAGGAATAATTTGCATACTTTCTTTATTTGCGTTTAATGTAAATGCTGAAGAAGTTACTACAAAAGAAAAAGTAAATGTTTATGTGTTCACTAAAGATGGTTGTCCTTATTGTGAAAAAGCTAAAACATTTCTTGAAAGTTCTAAAGAAAAGTATGGTAAATACTATGAAATAGTAGAATACCAAGTTTATGATTCATCATGGAATGCAGACGAAAAACTAATGAACATTATGAATTATGTTGCCGATAAACGTGGTGACAAAGTTGAAGGCGTACCTTATATTGTAATTGGTGATAACTTTTCATTAAATGGTTATACATCTGAATATAATGATTCTATAATAAGTGCTATTAAAGAAGCTTATAATGATGACGATTATAAAGATTTAGTTGTCGAAGCACAAAATGAAAATCATGAGGCTGAAGATACAAAAGAAAATGAAAAATCTTATGATGGTCTTATTACTGCCGGTATATTAATCTTAGTTGTTGGTGGCATTGTAGCATTTATTTGTTTAGCAAGAAAGAAAAATAAATAAGTCATCTTGAGGATGACTTTTTATTTGTATAAATATACTTTTATCTACGATATAATCCCGTTTTATTTGGAAAACGGTTTTTATATTAACTAAACTGTAGTTGTTAAGAGTAATACATAATAAAAGGATGATTATATATCACCCTTAAAATTATGTAATATTTATTCAATATTATATGGATTATTTATATACTCTCTAGTGCCATCTTGTTTTATATAATATTCAGCAATTAAATTATCAGTATTATTTTGTTCCATACTTACACCAGTTGCAGTTGCATAAAGTTTAACATATATTCCATATCCTACTAAGCCTTTATTTTCAGTATTATAAACTGCTTTAAAATCTTGATAAATATAGGTTTGTGCTCCATTAGGATATTTTGTTTCATATATTTTTTCAAAATCACTTTTTAATTTAGTAAGATCTTTATCAAATTTATCTTTAGCAGGTTGTTGAGTTTCATCATCATCCCATAAATCTCTATTTAATGCACAACTATTTTGTTCATCTCCAACGATTACCGCAAGTGGGAAATTATAAATTTCTGTATTAATTGATAAATCACCATATTTACATTCAATAGGTTGAGTTGGTTTATCGATTGGTTTATCATCACCATTTTCATCTTTTATTAATAGATTGACACTTTTTGGTTCTGTACTATTACCATTTTCATCTTTTGCAACTAATTTTATTAAATAATTTCCTGGTTCAGTATATGATGAATAATCAATTAAATTTCCATCTTGATCTTTTGATAAATCGTAGTAATCTATAGAACATGGTTCATTTGAATTATCTGTACAACTTTCTACAAAATCTTCAGGATAGTATCTTTTTCCATAATCAATCTCATAATCTTTAACTTCAAAATCAGGTTCTATATCATCGATAATATTAACAATAGTTGTATAATCCTTGCCATCAATTGTAATAATAACATCATAGGAACCTACTTTAGATGTTGTAAAATTATCTGGGAATGTAATAATAACGTCATTTTCATCATAATTATCAAACTCAGAAAAGAAATCTAGTTTTTCAGGAGTTTTATCGTTAATATTAATGTCTAAATTATTATATAATTTAATATTTGCTCTAGGTTTACTACTTTTATTATTTATTACAATCAAAATTATAATAATTAGTACCGCACATACACCAATAATTGCTACTTTTACAATTGTTGATTTTGAATTTTTTACATTATCATTAAAAAATTTTCCCATAATCATCTACCTTCTATTATATAATATCATAAAAACTAATTAAAACCAATAAATTTTTTTATATTTTACTTTACTTTTTGATTTTCTCTATTTTTTCTATTTTCTACCGCTTTATAAGCTTCTTCAACATCATTAAAATAAATTGTTTTATCTTTTAATTTTTGGTAAGTTTCATTTCCCTTACCTAATATTAATACAATATCTTTGTCTTGTGCAATATCAATAGCTCTTTGAATTGCTTCATGTCTATCTACAATTATTTCATAATTATTATGATCTTTTTTAGCAGTTGATAAAAGATCATTTATTATATCAATTGGGTCTTCACTTCTAGGATCTTCATAGCAAAAAATTGCATAACTAGCATTTTCAAGTACTGCTTGTCCCATAAGTGGTCTTTTAATATGATCCCTTTCACCAGCTGAACCAATAACAACTATTGAACGATTAATATCTAAAGTATGTATAAAATTTAGTAAATTATTTATACCATTTGGTGTGTGTGCATAATCTACCATTACATAGTATGGTGTATTTGTATTAAGCATTTCAAGTCGACCATCAACGTATATATTTTTTATATTTTTTTCTAAATCTTCAAACTTGTATCCTAATTTTAAGCAAACTAGTAATCCACATGCTAAATTATATACATTAAATTCTCCTAATAATGGACTGCTTATTTTATATTCTTTATTTTCAAATATATATACAATATCAGTATGGTCAGGATAAATTGTATAGTCTTTTATTTGCAAAGTGTTATCTTTTTCCTTTCCATATGTGACAACTTTACCATTGCATGCTTTTTTACATTTTTCGTATTCTTCATCATCATGATTTAATACACAATAACCATCTTTTTTTGTTTGTTTAAATAATTGACATTTACAATCAATATAGTTTTCGTAAGTTCCATGACTATTTAGATGCTCTTTTGTAATATTTGTAATTCCTGAAATGTCAAATTCAATACCGTCAAGCCTATTTCTAAAAAATGCTTCACTACTTGTTTCCATTGAACAATATTTACAACCATTTTTTTCAAATTCATTAAAATATTTATATAATTTATGACATTCTGGTGTAGTATTATCAGTATCTCCTTTAATATCTCCATAACTATATCCATTTGTTCCTATATATCCACAGTTATTTTTACCAAGAAGTGTTTGTATAATAGTGGTTGTACTAGTTTTGCCATCTGTACCTGTTATTCCTATCATTGTTAATTTCTTATCTGGAAAATCATATAATTCTTTAGATAGTCTATGTAATTCTTTATTAGGATCTTCAACTATTATTACTGGAACGTCTTTTTTTCCTACATCATGACTAGCCACAATTGCACTGGCACCATTTTTTATTGCTTCATTAATAAAATTATGTCTGTCAGTATTAACACCTTTAATACATACAAAAACATCACCTTTATTAATTTGTTTGGAATTAATAGATATACCATATATTTCAGTATGATAATTAGTATCATATAATTCACTTAATTTTTTCATAATATTCACCACACATTCATTATACATTAAATTATTTTTAAAAAAAAGATACAAAATCTTTGATCTAGAAATAATCAAAAATTAATGTTTTTAATCTTAATAAAATAATTTTACTTGTAATATAACCTTAAATATGGTATTATCATTTTGCAATTTATATTGCATTGGTGGAAGGGAAAAAGCGGATGCCCATACCACCACATGAAAAAATATTTTATAGGAGGTGTTTTTCGTGGCAAAAGAAGTCGTAAAGAGAATTAAACTACAACTTGAAGCAGGAAAAGCTACACCAGCTCCACCAGTTGGAACTGTATTAGGACCTGCAGGAGTTAATTTACAAGATTTTTGTTCTAAATTTAATGATGCAACTCGTGATAAAATGGGCGATGTTGTTCCTTGTGAAATATCAATTTATGATGATCGTTCATTTGATTTCGTTCTTAAAACTCCACCAGCTGCATTCTTAATAAAAAAAGCAGCTAAGTTACAAAAAGCTAGTAGTAAAGGTGCTAATGAAATCGTTGCTACAATTTCAAAAGAAGATTTAAGAAAAATTGCTGAAACTAAATTACCTGATCTTAATGCGTATGATATTGATAGTGCAATGAAGATTATTGAAGGTACTGCAAGAAATATGGGTGTTGCTATAAAAGGAGTAAATGACGCTGAACTTGCAGAACAAGCTGCAGAAGCAAAAGCAGAAGAAATTGAAAGAGCAAAAAGAGATGCAGAACTTGCTGAAATGGAAGCAGAAGCTAAAGAAGAAAGTAATGCATCTGAAGTTGAAGTTATTGGTTCAAAAGATAACGAAGAAACTGAAGAAAATTAATAATATAATAAATTATCCGCTAATAAACCACAGTTAGGAGGAAAATATGAAAAAGTTTGGAAAAAAATATGTGGAAGCATCTAAAAATGTTGATAAATCTAAATTATATTCAGTTGAAGATGCAGTTAAACTTGTTAAAGAAACATCTGTTACTAAATTCGATAGTACTATAGATGTAGCAATAAAACTAAATGTTGATCCCAAAAAAGCTGATCAAATGCTTCGTGGATCATTAGTTTTACCAAACGGAACTGGTAAAACTAAAAAAATACTAGTTTTAGCTAAAGGTGAACAAGCTAATATTGCAAAAGACTTAGGAGCTGATTATGTTGGAGATAAAGATTTAATAGACAAAATTAAAACTGAGAATTGGTTTGATTTTGATATTATAGTTGCTACTCCAGAAATGATGCCTGAAGTTGGTAAAATTGGTAATATTTTAGGCCCAAGAGGTTTAATGCCAAATCCAAAAACTGGTACCGTAACACCTAAAGTTGAAAATGTAATCAAAGATATTAAAAAAGGTATGATTGAATATAGAACTGATAGCTATGGTAATATTCATACTGTAGTTGGAAAAGTATCATTTGCTGAAAATGCACTTGAAGAAAATTTAAAATATATTGTTTCTACTATTGCTAAAACTAAACCTACTTCAGTAAAAGGAACATTTATTCAAGGTATTAGTATATCTTCTACAATGGGCCCAGGAATTAAAGTAGATAAAAATTCTTTTGACATTTAGTAAGAAATAAAATATAATATAGATTAGAAAAAACGAAGAGCCAAAGACAGTAGGTGTTGTAAGACTTAATTTCCTACCGAGGGGAAAGTTAACTTTTAATATAAACTTCCCCATGGGAAGTTTTTTCTAAAATAAAATAAGGAGGAAAAATGGCAAGCGAAAAAATTCTAAATGAGAAGAAACAAATTGTAAGTGAAATTGTTGATAAAATTAAAAACAGTGAATCTGTTATATTATTTCAATATCAAGGGCTTACTGTAAGTGAACTTACTGAACTTAGAAATAAACTAAAAGAAGTAAATAGTGAAGTTAGAGTATATAAAAATACTATGTTAAAACTTGCATGTGATGAACTTAATATTAATATTGATGATTTCCTTGAAGGACCAAATGCTATTTTATTTGGAACTGATTTATTAGAACCAGTTAAAATTATTTCAAATTATGCTAAAGACCATAATAAATTAGACATTCGTGTTGGTATTTTAAGTGGTAATGTTGCAGAAAAAGATGTAATTAAAGAATACGCATCAATCCCATCAAGAGAAGGATTATTAACAATGCTTGCAAGTGGAATGATTGCTTATGTAAGAGATTTAAGTATTGCACTTAATCTTTATGCCGAAAAAATGGAAGGAGAGGAAAAATAATGGCAAAATTAACAAAAGATGAATTTATTAGTTCATTAAAGGAAATGACTATTCTTGAAGTTAAAGAATTAGTTGATGCAATGAAAGAAGAATTTGGTATTGATCCAACTGCTGTAGCAGTAGCAGCTGCTCCTGCTGAAGCTAAAGAAGAAGGACCAAGTACTAAAACAGTTGTATTAAAATCTGCTGGTGGAAATAAAATTGCAGTTATTAAAATCATTAAAGAACTTACAGGTTTAGGATTAGTTGAAGCTAAAGCTTTAGCAGATAAAGGTGGAAATATTAAAGAAAATATTCCTGCTGCAGATGCTGAAAGTATTAAAGCACAATTAACTGAAGCTGGCGCTGAAGTTGAATTAGCGTAAATAAAAAAGGCTTAGATGCCTTTTTTTATTGAAATAATTTGCTAATTATTTTATACTAATATTGGTGGTTAATAAATGGAAAATGATAACAAATTAAAAAAAGTTATTAGTATAAAAAGATTATTATTAATAATTTTGGCTTTAATTTTAATATGGTTTGGTTTTACATCATATGAATATTATCGTGTTAAAACAGATAAAAAACCACTTATTTGTCTTAACAAAAAGGAAATAAATGAAAATGATAATGAAAAATCTACGATGTGTTATGGTTTGTTTTATAAATATAAGGAATATTATTATAAAAAATCTGGTAGTATAACAGGAAGAGAATTTGCTTTATTTTTTATGGCAATGGATCGAAATAATGATTGGTAGGTAGCAAATGAAATTAAATAATAAAGGATGGGGTCTTAATACTTTATTAATTATTAGTGCTTGTTTATTTTTGTTTTTACTTATAGCAGCATATTATATTTATGTTTTATATGGCTCGTTTAATAATAATAATTATTATAAAGTACTTGAAGAAAAATTAGTTGATAGTGCTAAAAAATATAATTCTAAAAGTAAAATTAGTTATAATAAATTAAAAGAGTTAGGATATATTAACAATTTAAAAGATGAAAACAATAATGAATGTGATGGTTATGTATCATACGATAATAATACATATACAGCATATATTAATTGTGAAAATTATATTACAGATGGATATTATGCAAATAAAAATAAGTAAATTATTAAAAAAATGTATTTTATTGTTGACTTTAAGCATATAAATTTGATATATTAATTATGCGTTTTTATTGGGTTCTATGTTAATTAGAACCTAATTTAATAAGAATTATGATACACCAGGATGTGTGTTAATGAAAGGAGGAAAAAGTAGATGCCAACAATTAATCAACTTGTTAAGAAAAATCGTAGTAAAAAAACTAGAAAAAGTAAGAGCCCAGTTTTAAATGTCGGATTTAATACAATTGAAAGAAAACAAACTAATGACAAAAGTCCACAAAAAAGAGGTGTTTGTACTAGAGTAGGTACAAAAACTCCTAAAAAACCAAACTCTGCTTTAAGAAAGTATGCACGTGTTAGACTTTCAAATGGTAAAGAGATTGATGCTTATATACCAGGTGAAGGACATAACTTACAAGAACATAGTGTTGTTTTAGTACGTGGTGGTCGTGTTAAAGACTTAATTGGTGTTAGATATCATATTGTTCGTGGAACTCTTGATACTCGTGGAGTTGAAGATCGTAAACAAGGTAGAAGTAAATACGGTACAAAGAAAAAATAATAATTAGAAAGAAGGAGAGAAAATATGCGTAAGAAAAGAGCAGTTAAAAGAGATGTCCTTCCAGATCCAGTGTATAATTCAAAGGTTGTAACTAAACTTATTAATACAATTATGCAAGATGGAAAAAAAGGAACAGCTCAAACTATTTTATATGATGCTTTTAATATAATAAAAAAAGAAACTAATCAAGATCCTTTAGAAGTATATAATAAAGCATTGGAAAATATTAAACCAGCTCTAGAAGTAAAATCAAGAAGAGTTGGTGGAAGTAATTACCAAGTTCCAATCGAAGTATCTGATGATAGAAGTCAAGCTTTAGCTTTACGTTGGCTTGTTAATTATGCAAAATTAAGAAATGGAAAGGGTATGGCTATTAATTTAGCAAGTGAAATAATGGATGCTGCTAATGGTATTGGTGGCGCTGTTAAGAAAAGAGAAGATACTCATAAAATGGCTGAAGCAAATAAAGCATTTGCTCATTATAGATGGTAGGAAATATGGCAAGAGATGTTTCGTTAGATAAAACTAGAAATATTGGTATAATGGCTCATATAGATGCTGGTAAAACAACATTTACAGAAAGAGTTTTATATCATACAGGAAAAATTCATAAAATTGGTGAAACCCATGATGGTGAAAGCCAAATGGACTGGATGGATCAAGAAAAAGAAAGAGGTATTACAATTACATCTGCTGCTACAACAGCACATTGGAAGGGATATCGTTTAAATATTATTGATACTCCAGGCCACGTAGATTTTACCATTGAAGTTGAAAGAAGTTTAAGAGTATTAGATGGTGCTGTTACTGTTCTTGATGCTCAAAATGGTGTTGAACCTCAAACTGAAACAGTTTGGCGTCAAGCAACTGAATTTAATGTACCTCGTCTTGTTTTTGCAAATAAGATGGATAAATTAGGTGCAAATTATGAATATAGTCTTGATACAATCAAAAAAAGATTAGGCGTTAATGCTAAACCAATTGCATGGCCTATTGGTGCTGAATCTAATTTTAAAGGTATTGTTGATATTTTAAATAGAAAAGCATATATTTTTGATGGTTCTGCTGAAGAAAATTATACTGAATCTGATATTCCAGAAGATTTAAAAGATTTAATTGAGGAAAAAAGAACTGAATTAATTGAAGCTGTTGCTGAATTTGATGACGAACTTATGGAAAAATATCTTGAAGGTGAAGAAGTTTCTGTTGATTTAATAAAAAAAGCAATAAGAAAAGGAACTTTAGCTGTTAAATTTTTCCCAGTTACTGTAGGTAGTGCAAAAGCAAATATGGGTGTAAAATTTGCTTTAGATGCAGTTATTGATTATCTACCAAGTCCTCTTGATATTGGTGCAACAGAATGTGTTGATAAAAATGGAAAAGATGTATTTAGAAAAGCAGATGATAATGAACCATTTACAGCATTAGCATTTAAAGTAATGACAGATCCATTTGTTGGAACTTTAACATTCTTCAGAGTTTATTCAGGAAAACTTCAAAGTGGAAGTTATGTATTAAACTCTACAAAAGGTGAAAAAGAAAGAATTGGACGTATTTTACAAATGCATGCACACACAAGAAAAGAAATTGATTGTGTTTATGCAGGAGAAATTGCTGCTGCTGTTGGTCTTAAAGATACAACTACTGCTGATACATTATGTGATGAAAAAAATCCAGTTGTTTTAAAAGGAATGGAAATTCCAGAACCAGTTATTGACCTTGCAATTGAACCTAAAAGTAAAGCAGATCAAGATAAAATGGCTTTAGCTTTACAAAAACTTGCTGGAGAAGATCCATCATTTAAATACCATACAGATCATGAAACTGGTCAAACTGTTATAAGTGGTATGGGTGAACTTCACTTAGATGTTCTTGTTGAAAGAATGAGAAGAGAATTTAATGTAGATTGTAATGTTGGTAAACCACAAGTTGCTTATCGTGAAACAATTACTCAAATGGGTGAATGTGAAGGTAAGTATATAAAACAATCTGGTGGACGTGGACAATATGGTCATGTATGGGTTAAATTTGAACCAAATCCAAATAATGGTTATGAATTTGTTGACGCTATTGTTGGTGGTGTTGTACCAAGAGAATATATTCCTGTAACTGACAAAGGATTACAAGAAGCTATGGCTGGTGGTATTTTAGCAGGTTATCCAATGGTAGATGTTAAAGCAACATTATTTGATGGTTCTTATCATGATGTAGACTCATCTGAAATGGCATTTAAAATTGCTGCATCAATGGCTTTAAAAGAAGCTAAAAATAAATGTAAACCTGTACTTCTTGAACCAATTATGAAAGTAGAAGTAGTTGTTCCAGAAGAATATTTAGGAAATGTTATGGGAGACCTTACATCAAGAAGAGGAAAACCTATGGGTAATGAATCAAGAGGAAATGCTCTTTCAATTCAAGCAATGGTTCCACTTGCTGAAATGTTTGGTTATGCTACTTCATTAAGAAGTAATACTCAAGGAAGAGGTACATTTACAATGTTTATGGACCACTATGAAGAGGTCCCAAAATCAATCGCTGAAGATATAATAAAGAAAAACAGCGTTAATTAAAATAATACTTGAAATTTATTCAAGCATTAGATAAAATATAATAGTAGAAAAGGAGGAAATATTATATGGCAAGAGAAAAATTTGATCGTTCAAAAGAACACGTTAATATTGGTACAATTGGTCACGTTGACCATGGTAAAACTACATTAACTGCTGCGATCACTAAATATTTTGGAACATTTGTTGACTATGCAGATATCGATAAAGCTCCAGAAGAAAGAGAAAGAGGTATTACTATTAATACTGCACACGTTGAGTATCAAACTGAAAAACGTCATTATGCTCACGTTGATTGTCCTGGACACGCTGACTATGTTAAAAACATGATCACTGGTGCTGCTCAAATGGATGGTGCTATATTAGTTGTATCAGCAGCTGATGGACCTATGCCTCAAACAAGAGAGCATATCCTACTTGCAAGACAAGTTGGTGTACCTAAAATTGTTGTTTTCATGAATAAATGTGATCAAGTTGATGATCCAGAATTACTTGATTTAGTAGAAATGGAAATCAGAGAATTATTAGGAGAATATGATTACGATACTGAATGCCCTATTATTAGAGGTTCAGCACTTAAAGCTCTTGAAGGAGATCCTGATGGAGAAAAAGCTATTCGTGATTTAATGGCTGCTGTTGATGAATATATTCCATCACCAGTTCGTGATAACGATAAACCATTCCTAATGAGTATCGAAGATGTATTTACTATTTCAGGAAGAGGAACAGTTGTTACTGGCCGTGTAGAACGTGGTATTCTAAAACTTAACGACGAAGTTGAAATTGTTGGTCTTAGACCTACTCAAAAATCAGTTGTTACAGGAATAGAAATGTTTAGAAAAACATTAGACTTTGCTGAAGCTGGAGATAATGCTGGAGTTTTACTTCGTGGTATTTCTAGAGATGATGTTGAACGTGGACAAGTATTAGCTAAACCAGGAAGCGTTACACCTCATCATAAATTTAAAGCACAAGTTTATGTTTTATCTAAAGAAGAAGGTGGACGTCATACTCCATTCTTTGCAAACTACAGACCACAATTCTATTTCAGAACTACAGATGTAACAGGTGTTATTGAATTACCTGCTGGAGTAGATATGGTAATGCCAGGAGATAATGTTGAAATTACAGTTGACTTAATTCACCCAATCGCAATCGAAAACGGAACTAAGTTCTCAATTCGTGAAGGTGGACGTACAGTTGGTGCTGGTAACGTTTCAGAAATTATTGAATAATATTACAAATAAAATAAGAGTTCAAATTGAACTCTTATTTTTTTGCTTCTTTTAAACTGTATTTATCTTTAGTATTTCTATACAATGCATACATTGGTTTATTAACAATTAGATTGAATTCTCCAATATATTCTATAGCTTTACTATTATATCCTAATTTTGCTTCATTCAAACCTTTATACTTATTATTATCAGTGAAGTCTCCAGAAATAGCATTTAAATCAAAATATTCAATACCACTTTTAGCATATTTTTCTATAATTTTCCATTTCATTAAATAACCAGCACATA
>JAQXPH010000033.1 GCA_029100545.1 bacterium
ATATTTTATTTTTTCTTCTTTTGTATGTGTTTTATTTTTTCCACCTTTTGGTCTTCCCATAAAATCATCTCCTATCTTAATTATACCAAAAGAAAAGTAGGCACAATCTTTTTTGTGTCTACTTATATCTTACAACTTCAAGAGCTAACTCTAATCTTTTCTTTTAAAATTTATAACAAAAAAACTTTATCAAATTGATAGAGTTTTTTTAATTTTTAACAACCTTATATTCATAACCTTTTGTATCAACAGTAACGCTTTCAATAGTAATAGGATTTTTTAAAGTCCCAAACATAGCATTGTCTATTTCAAAATCAGTATTTTCTATTTTTTCAATTATTTCTATTCCCTCAATAACCTTTCCAAAAGCTGCATACATTCCATCTAAAGATGAAGCAGCATCATCTGATAAAACTATAAAAAATTGTGATCCAGCTGAATCTGGTTCTGTTGTTCTAGCCATAGAAATTATACCTTTTGTATGGGATAAATCATTTTTAAATCCATTTTGATTAAATTCACCTTTAATTGTATAACCTGGTCCACCTGTACCTGTACCAGTGGGATCTCCACCTTGTATTACAAAACCTTTTTGCACTCTATGAATAGTGTTATTATCATAAAAACCTTCTTGTGTAAGATTAACAAAATTAGCTACTGTATTAAATGCAATTTTAGGATAAAGTTCTATTTTAATAGTCCCAAAATCTTTTATATTCATTGTAATAATAGGATCTTCCTTAGGCATTTTTGTTTCTTCTTTATTTTCACAACCACATAAAATTAAAATAAACATAATTAATAAAACAAATATTTTTTTTCTTTTCATCATATCACCATTTAAATTATATAAAAAATATTTTTTAATGTCTAGTTTAAGTATAGTTGCTTTTTTAATAATTTTTTCTTTGATATAATTATTTAGTAAGGAGAATGATATGGACTATTTAAGTAAATTAAATAATGAACAAAAAATGGCTGCCTCTTTTAAAGATGGTGCATGTCTTGTAATAGCAGGAGCAGGTTCTGGTAAAACAAAAGTACTTACTACAAGAATTGCTTCTTTAATTGAAAGTGGTGTAGATTCATATAATATACTTGCTATAACATTTACTAATAAAGCCGCTAATGAAATGCGCAGTAGAGTAGAAAATTTAATTGGAAAGCAATATGCATTTATTGGAACATTTCATTCATTTGGATTAAGAGTAATAAGAAAAAATTATGAATTGCTAGGTCTTACAAATACTTTTACAATTATAGATACAGAAGATCAAAATAGTATTATTAAAAAAATAATGAAAGATTTTAATATTACAGATAAAATGGTAAGTGTTTCATTTGTAAGAAATAAAATATCATTTATTAAAAATAATTTATTAAATGATAGTGAAATATCTAATTTTTTAATTGCTGAAAATGAAAAAATTGCAGTTAAAATATATTATGAGTATGAAAAAATATTATCAAGAAACAATACATTAGACTTTGACGATTTATTAAAAAAACCTGTTGAGTTATTTATTCATAACAAGTCTATTTTAGAAAAATATCAAGATAGATTTAAATATATCTTAATTGATGAATATCAAGATACTAATGAAGTTCAATATAAATTAGTAAAACTTTTAAGTAAAAAATATAATAATATTTTTGTAGTAGGAGATCCTTCGCAATCTATTTATGCTTTTAGGGGAGCAAACTACCAAAATATCTTAAATTTTGAAAAAGATTTTAAAGATTGCAGTGTAATAAAACTTCCTCAAAATTATCGTAGTACTCAAACAATACTTGATGCCGCTAATGATGTAATAAAACATAATAAGCAAAGAAAAGATTTAGATTTATTTTCTGATTTAGGAACTGGACTTAAAATTAAATATATTCGTTCTTATAATGATGAAGCAGAAGTATTAAGAGTTATTGATGAAATTAAAAATTTATTATTAAATGGTTATCAAAGAAAAGATATTGCAATATTTTATCGAACTAATGCTCAATCTCGTGCTATTGAAGATAAATTAGTAAAAGAAAATATACCTTACAAAGTATATGGAAGTTATTATTTTTATAAAAGAAAAGAAATAAAAGATTTACTTGCTTATTTAAAACTTATATCTAATCCTAGTGATGATTTATCATTAAAAAGAGTTATAAATGAACCAAAAAGAAAAATAGGCGATAAAACTATTGAAAATCTTGAAATAAAAGCAAATAATTTAAATATTTCAATGTTTGAGGCAATTGATAGTGGTAAAGAATTAGAATTTAAAAATATTATTTTGCAGTTAATTGAATTTAGTAAATCATCTTCAATAACTGAATTAATTGATAAGACTTTAGAACTATCTAAAATGAAAGAAACTTATGAAAATGATAAATCTTTAGATAGTGAAATAAGACTTGAAAACTTAATGGAATTTCGAAGTGTAAGTGAAAATTATGAAAAAGTTACAGGTAATGTAAATTTAGGTGATTTCTTAGCGGAAGTAAGTTTAGTAGCTGATGCAACAGAATATAGTGAAGATAGTGATGCTATTACGCTTATGACAATACATAGTTCTAAAGGTTTAGAGTTTAAAGTTGTTTTTATTGTTGGTCTTGAAGAAAATATTATGCCAATTAGTAAAGCTATATATGATGAAAGTGAACTTGAAGAAGAAAGAAGGCTTATGTATGTAGCAATAACTAGAGCTAAAGAAAGACTTTATTTACTTAATGCGGAAAGAAGAATGCTTTATGGTAATATTCAAGTAAATCCTCCGAGCAG
Organism: bacterium; assembly: GCA_029100545.1. Classification (GTDB taxonomy): domain Bacteria; phylum Bacillota_I; class Bacilli_A; order RF39; family UBA660; genus UBA6448. The sequence continues at coordinate 2,771 of JAQXPH010000033.1, forward strand.
ATTTATAAGTGAAATTCGAGATGAACTTTTAGAAAAAGAAGAAAAGAAAAAAGATACTATTAGTACTATTAAATCTAAATTATTATATGGTGATGATGATAAAACAAATAATGAACTTAAAAAAGGTGATATTATTATGCATATAACTTTTGGAAAAGGTGTTATAATAGATATTGATGATAAATTTATTACAATTGCCTTTAATCATAAAGTTGGAACAAGAAAATTTTTAAAAAATTATAAAGGTATAAGGAAGGTGATTTAAATGGAAAAAACCTTAGTCGTTTTAGCAGCAGGTTTAGGTTCAAGATTTGGAGGCCTTAAACAAATTGAGCCTGTTGGACCTAGTGGGGAGTTTTTAATAGATTATTCAGTATATGATGCAATTAAAGCAGGATTTAGTAAAGTTGTTTTTGTAATAAAAAAAGAAAATGAAGAAATTTTTAAAAATACAATTTCAAATAGAATTAAAGGAATAAAGATTGAATATGCATATCAAGAAATGAATAATTTACCAATAGATATTACTATTAATCGTGAAAAACCTTTAGGAACAGCTCATGCTTTATACTGCGCTAAAGATTTAATAAATGGTCCATTTGCATTAATTTCTTCTGATGATTTTTATGGAAGAGAAAGTTATAATATTTTAAGTAATTATTTAGATAATGAAAAAGGTCTATGTGTTATAGGTTATCCCATTGGTTCAACATTATCTAATGAAGGAGAAGTAAAAAGAGGAGTAATTTTAAAAGATGGTGATATTGTAAATTCTATAGTTGAATGTAAAGTTAAAAAAAATGATAATGTTGTAAATTGCACGCCATTAAATGTAAGTAGCTCTTTTGAAGTTACCTCTAATAATAGTTGTTCAATGTTAATGTATGGATTTAATACAAATATATTTGATGTTTTAGAAGAAATGCTTACTGATTTTTTAAAAAATGAAGATTTAAAAATAAAAGAATTTTTACTTCCAGATGTTGTTGATGTATTTGTAAAAAAAGGGTTAGTAAAAGTTATTGATACAAGTTGTAAATGGATTGGAATGACTTATAAAGAAGATTTATTAAATGTAAAAAATGAAATAAATGAATTAATTAAAAATGGAGTTTATCCAAAAAATTTATGGGAATAATTATGAAAGAAAGAATAGAATATTTAGTTAATTTATTAAATGAAGCAAATTATAATTATTATGTTTTAGATAATCCTACCATAACAGATCAAGAATATGATAAATATTTAAAAGAACTCGAAAAATTAGAGGATGAATACCCAGAATATAAAAGTGATGCCTCACCAACTCAAAGAGTGGGCGGACAAGTTATTTCTAAATTTGAAAAAGTAAAACATGATAAGCCTATGCTTTCACTTCCTGATGTTTTTAATGAAGAAGAAATAGAAAGTTTTTATAATAAAATTATAAATGCTGGTATTTCACCTCATTTTGTTTGTGAGCAAAAAATTGATGGATTATCAGTATCTTTAATTTATAAAAAAGGTATTTTATATTCTGCTGCTACACGTGGTGATGGAACAGTTGGTGAAAATATAACTCATAATGTAAAGACTATTAAAAATGTTCCATTAAAATTAAGAAAAGATATTGATATTGAAGTTCGTGGCGAAATTTTTATGAATAAAGAAACTTTAAACAAGTTAAATGAACTTCGGGCGAAAGAAGGACTTCCTCTTTTACAAAATTGTCGTAATGCTGCAGCAGGTTCAATTAGACAATTAGATTCTAAAGTTGCGCGTGAACGAAATTTAGATGTTTTTATCTATCACTTACCAAATCCTGAAGATTATAAGATAAATACTCATTATGAAGCTTTAAAATTTATGGAAGAATTGGGATTTAAGGTTAATACAAAATGGAATAAACTTGTTACTAATTTAAGTGAAATTAAGGAATATATAAATAATCTAGCTAAAGAAAGAGAAAATCTTCAATATGATATTGATGGTGTAGTTATTAAAGTAAATGAACTTAATGCTCAAAAACAGTTAGGTTTTACCGCTAAATATCCAAGATGGGCTATTGCATATAAATTTCCAAATGAAGAAGTATATACTAAACTTGAAGATATTATTTTTACAGTTGGTAGAACTGGTCAAATTACTCCAAATGCGGTATTAGATCCAGTTATTGTAATGGGTTCAACAATATCAAGAGCAACACTACATAATGAAGAATATGTTAAAATGCTTGATTTAAAAATTGGTGATATTGTTGCAATTCATAAAGCAGGTGATGTAATACCTGAAGTAATTAGACCACTTATAGAAAGAAGAACTGGTCAAGAAAAAGATTTTGAGATGATAAAAAACTGTCCTATATGTGGGAGTTCTTTAGTAAAAAAAGACGGAATGGTTGACTACTTTTGTATAAATGATAACTGTCCAAAAAGAAATATTGAAGTTTTAATTCATTATGCCTCAAAAAATGCTATGAATATTGAAGGCCTTGGTGAAAAAGTAGTTGAGGATCTTTATAATATGAAATATGTATTAAATATAGATGATTTTTATCATTTAGAAAAATATAAAGAAGAACTTAAACTTATGGAAGGTTATGGCAAAAAAAGTATTAATAAACTTCTTGAAAATATTGAAAATAGTAAAAATAATAGTTTAGAAAGATTACTTTTTGGTTTAGGAATACCTAATGTAGGTAGTAAAACTGCCAAAATAATTGCTAAAAAATTTAATACTATGGATAATTTAATAAATGCAAATATAGATGATTTAATAAATATAAAAGATATTGGTCAAATTATAGCTAAATCTATTAAAGATTATTTAAATAATAATATAGATTTAATTAATAGATTAAAAAACTTAAATATTAATATGACTTATACTGGAGAAAAAGAAAAGTTTAATGAATTTATTACTAATAAAAAGTTTGTTATAACTGGTACTATTGATGGAATATCACGTGATGAAATAAAAAATTTTATTGAAAATAATGGAGGTATTACTTCAGAAAGTGTATCTAAAAAAACTGACGTTGTAATCGTAGGAAAAGATCCAGGAAGTAAATATGATAAAGCATTATCTTTAGACATAGAAATTTATGATGAAAATAAAATAAAAGAAATTATGCAAAAAAATGAATGAAATATTTCATTTTTTTAGTTATAATATTTTTTATATTGACTCTCCTCTTAGGGGATAGTGTATATATATTTTAGGAGGCTTAAATTATGTTTAAAATAGGTGATTTTTCTAAAATGTGTAAAGTTACTATTAAAGCATTAAGATATTATGAAAATAAAGATTTAATTAAACCATCTTATATTGATAAAACTAATGGATATAGGTATTATGAAAGCAAACAATTATTAGAAATATCTCGTATAATATCATTAAAACAAATAGGTTTATCAATAGATGAAATAAAAAGAATAATTAAAGAAAATGAACCACTAGATAATATTTTAATAAATAAAAAAGAAGAATTACAAAATACTATTAATGAATATAATTATCAGTTATCCAAAATAAATTATTTATTGGAGGAGAGAGATATGAAAGAAGAAATATTTGAAAAAATTATACCTGCTTATTATGTTTATTACAAAGAAGGAGTATTAAAAGATTATAGTGAGGCATCAAATTTTATTCAGCAGTCAGGAATTGAATGTTTAAAATTAAATCCAAATATTAAATGTGTAGAACCAGATTATTGCTTTGTTAATTATTTGGATAAAGAATATAAAGATACAAATATTAAAATTAGATATTCCCAAGCTGTAATTAAAGAAAATGAGCCATTTAAAGAAAATAATTCAATAAAATTTATGGAAATACCAGAAACAAAATGTATTTGTATTTATCATAAAGGTTCTTATAATGAATTAGGCATATCTTATGGTAAAATTATGAAATATATTGAAGATAATAAATTAGAAATAATAGATTATCCAAGAGAATGTTATATAGATGGAATTTGGAATAAAGAAAATATTGAAGATTGGTTAACAGAAATTCAAGTTCCAATTAAATAAATATATTTTAAAACTTTACACAATTAATAAAAAAACAAAGAAATAATTTTTCTTTGTTTTTGTGCTTTTATATTACCATAAAATTCAATTTTTTTCAAGGCTTGTATAATGTTTAAATTTGGTGTATTAAGTATTAGAGGTGAAAAATGAATAATAAAAATATGACAGCTTTAGTAAGTGCATTTGTAAGATGTTATCATTATAAAAATAGTAATATTAAAATTTATAGTGATAAATATAGTGAGAAAATTATTACAAAGGAAGAGTATAACAAAATATATCAAAATATGAGTCAAGGAATTAATTTTTTTAATCCTAATTTTGTAGGAAATAAAGATGAAGCAATGAAATGGATTGTAAATAATCAAATAGGCCCTTCAGTATTAGGAAGAAGTGCTTTTAATAAGCGTTCTTTAGATATAGCTATTAGAATAAATTGTAAGCAATATTTAGTATATGCATGTGGATATGATACTAGTTGTATAGGACAAAAAATAAAATGCTTTGAAATTGATAAATCGGAAATGATTAAAGATAAAATTAATAGACTAAAAAAAAGTAATATTGATACAAATAATATTAATTTTATTGAGTGTGATTTTACTAATAAAGATTGGATTAAAAATATATTAAAATCTTCTTATGATAAAACATTAATATCTTTTAATATTTTGTTAGGTATAAGTTATTATTTAACAAAAACAGAATTTAAACAAATGATTAAACAAATATCAGAAATAATATGTAAGGGAAGTAGTATTTTATTTGATTATCAAACATGTGATAAAAGTAATGAAATAGTTATTAACAAACAATTAGCTCTAGAAGCAAAAGAAAAAATGAAATCAAAATATACTTATCAAGAAATAATGAAAATACTTGCTGATAATAACATGGAAATATATGAATATTTAAATTATCATGATATAACTAATGAATTTTTTTATGATTATAATACATTAAATCCTAATAATAAAATAATAGCTCCCAAAGGCGTAGCATATATTTTATCAGTAAAAAAATAATTTTTATTATCAATTTAACATTTATTTTTTATTATATTTTTGGTAAACTATTAATAGTGGTAGATATGAAAAAAAAGAAAAGTTTATTTAAAAATAAAGCACAAATGATAATATATATTTTATTATTCTGTTTATTTATAGGTTTATTTATTTATTTTGGTTCATTTGAGAAAAAAGCAAGTAATAAAACTGATAGTGAAAAGTTTATTGATGAATATAAAGAAGTAAATTCTGATAATGTATTTATTTATTTAAATGCTCAAGATACATTAAATTATATAAAAAATGATAATGTTATTATATTATTTGGATATAAAAATAGTTCTTTTGTTGGTCATTATGCTAATATATTAAATGAAGTAGCTAAGAAAGTTGGAATTAAAAAAATTTATTATTATGATATAACTGAAGATAGAAAAAATAAAAATGGTACTTATGAAACTATTGTAGAATATTTAAAAGATTATGTTATAACTTTTGATGATGGCACTAAAAATATATATGCTCCTTCACTTTTTATTAAAATAAATGGTGTGGTTTCATTATATGATGATGAAGATGCATTTGTAAAAGGCTATAGTAGTGCTAATGATTATTTTGATAATTATAGAATTAATTTAAAAAAGATTACTTTACAAAAAGCATTGGAGGATTATGTAAATAATGACAAGTAATAAGATTAAAGTATATTTATTTATTTTAATTATATTGGTATTTATATTTGGGGGCTTTTATTTAATGAAAAAAAGTGAAGCATTAAAAAATGAAGTTAATCAAACTGTATCCGAGGAAAAAGATACTGATATAAGAACCGATAAAACTAAAGAGTATATTTATTTTACTAATTTAAATGTTATTGAAAGTGAACTTGATATCGAATATAAAGATATAGTTATTAATTTTGAAGATAAAGAGAATATTCAAAATGTAATTAATACAGAAAATAAAGAGTTTTCTGAAAGTGTTAAATATGATGAAAGTAATGAAGATGCTGTATATAATCATTTAGTTAGTGCAAAATTTAATAAATTTGATGTAGTATATTTTAGTAATTATATTTCTATTATAAAAAAGACATATAATTTTGATTTTGAAAAATTAATAACATTTATAGAAAGTAAGGCTTATGTATTTGACAAAAAAACAGGAAAACTTTATAATAATGATGAACTTTTAAGCATATTTAATATTAATAAGGATGATATAAAAGGTGTAATAACTACATATTTAAATGATCAAAATTTAATTACTGATAATCCTATTAATGTTGATGAAACAATCAATAATATAAGCAGTTATGAATTATATGTAGATAAATTAGGTAGACTTGTTGTAACTATACTTGTAAAAGCTGAACAAAGCAATTATAATGATGTTATAGTTCTTAGTTAGAAAGGAAAAAATATGGATACTGAAAATAAAATGAAAAATGCGTTAGAAAACGTAAAAACAAGGTTAATTAATATTAGAGCCGGAAGGGCAAATCCAGCACTTTTAAATGGTATTATGGTTTCTTATTATGGAACTCCAACTCCAATTCAAAGTTTAGCTAATATAAATGCTCCAGAGGCAAGACAATTATTAATTAAGCCATTTGATAGATCTTGTATAAAAGATATTGAGAAGGCAATTAATGAAGCAAATATTGGTATTAATCCTACAAATAATGGTGAGATGGTAATATTAACTATACCAGAACTTACAGAAGATAGAAGAAAAGAATATGTAAAAATTGCAAGAAGTATTGGTGAAGAAGGAAAAGTAGCTTTAAGAAATATAAGACAAGATGCAAAAGATGAAATAATAAATGCAAAATATCCTGAAGATGAAGAAAAACTTTTTTTAGAGGATCTTCAAGAATTAGTTGAAAAATATAATAAATTAATTGATGAAGAAATAAAAAATAAAGAAAGCGAATTAATGCAAATATAATATGAATAAATTATCTAAAATTTTTTTAGGAATTATAATTGCATTAATAGTTTTATTATTCATTGTTTTATTTATATTTTTTAATAAAGAAGAGCAAACTTATGATATAACTTTCATGAAAGAAGTATCGGTAAGTGAAGCACTTGATTTATTTGAAAGTGATAATTATCATGTCATATTTGTAGGAAGAGAAAAGTGCTCTGTATGTGAACAAATGCTTCCAGCACTTAAAAAAGCTCAAATTGAGTATAATTTTGTATCACTTTATATTGATATTACCAAAGTAGATCGATCATCTTCAAAGTGGCAAGAATTTATAAATAAACTTACAATGAAATCAACTCAAACTTTAGGTGAAACTGATGAAGGAGAAAAAGTTACAGAATCTTATGGATATTTTTTAGATGAATATGGTTTTACTCCTACATTTATTGTTTCAAAAAGTGGTAAACAAGTAGCGGGTTTTATTGGTTATATATCTGAAGAAGAATTATTTAGTTTTATAAAATCAAAAGGTATAGATTAATTTCTATACCTTTTAGTTTGCTTCTTCAATAAAAAATTTGCTTTTATGGGGTTCATCACTTAATAAATTTGGATATCCTTGTTGTCTTAATGCTTCATATACCATTATTGCAACTGTATTTGATAAATTAAGTGCTCTAACATTTGATGTCATAGGTATTCTAATACAGTTATCTATATGTGGTTTTAATAATTTAGGGGGTATTCCCGTTGATTCTTTACCAAATATAAAATATATATTTTCTTCTTTATTTGAATAATCAAATTTATCTTGAGATTTATGACCATATCTTGTTAAATAATAATATGTTCCCTTATTCTTACTATAAAAATCTTCAATATTATCATATATATAGTATTTACATTTATCTATATAATTAACACCACTTCTTTTGATATGGGCATCATCAAGTATAAAACCAAATGGTTTAATTAAATGTAAAGTAGAATTTGTTGCAACACAAGTTCTCATAACATTACCAGTATTTTGTGGTATTTCTGGTTCAAATAATACAATATTTATCATAATTAATTTTCATCATATCCATTTTCAATTAATGTATTTTTTAATTCATTATAAACTTTTGAAGTATTTTCATAATTTATTACATTAACAAGTTCATTATTTTTAAAATATAATATTGCTGGAACATTATTAATTAATTTAGTATTAAATGTATTATTAATTTTATCATAAAGATCATCATCATTTTTAATACTAGTTATATTAACATAATAAAGTTCATCTTTTAAATTATAATTATCAATTAATTCTTTTAATTTTTTTTCTAATTTATATACTTCTTCATTACCAGTATAACTTATTAAAATAAAATACTCGTTAGGTGATTCTTTTAATACTTGGACAACTTCATTTAAATCTTTAATTTCAAGACTTACTGTATTTGAATTTAATAAATAACTATTATAATATTTTTCTAAATTTTTAACTTTATACCAAGAATAGGCATACCAAATAAGTAATATTAAAATAATTATTGAAAGAGCTATATATATTGTCTTTTTTAAAGAATAAATATTTTTTTTACTTTTCTTTTTTGCCATTTTATCACCATCCTTATTTTAGCAAAAATAATTTTTTTTGTAAATTTTTAATTATCTTCTTTTTCTAATTTTACTAAAACTTCACGTGGTTTAGAACCATTTTGTGGTCCAACGATTCCACGAGCTTCTAAAAGGTCTATCATACGTGCAGCTCTATTATAACCAAATCTAAATCTTCTTTGGATTAATGATGCACTTATTTTACCAGTTTCAATAGCAAACTCAACAACTTCATTATACATTGGATCATCATCACCAGCATCTGAATTAGCACTTCCTGCAGACGAAGAGTGGTTATCTTCATTTGTAAATGTTTCATCATATTTTGCATTGCTTTGTGTTTTACAATATTCAATTAATTTATTTATTTCATTATCAGAAATGTAGCATCCTTGAATTCGGGTTGTATGACTTTCTCCCATAGGAAGATAAAGCATATCACCTTTACCAAGAAGGCTTTCAGCACCTGAAGAGTCCAAAATGGTTCTTGAGTCAATAGCAGATGAAACAGAGAAAGCGATTCTTGAAGGAATATTATTTTTAATTACACCAGTAATAATATCAGTTGATGGTCTTTGTGTTGCAACAATTAAATGAATACCAGCGGCTCTTGCCATTTGAGTAATTCTCATAATAGAGTCTTGTACTTCTTTGGAAGCAACAAGCATAAGGTCTGCAAGTTCATCTATTATTACGACAATATATGGCATTTTAGATATTCTATTTTCAGTTTTTTTCTTATTTTCTTTATCAACCCATTCATTATATCCAGCAATATTTTTAAATTCTTTTTCGGCAAATAAATCATATCTTTTTTCCATTTCTGCAACTACTTTTTGAAGTACTACGGAAGCTTTTTTAGGATCAGATACAACAGGGCATAATAAATGAGGTATACCATTGTAATTTGAAAGTTCAACTTTTTTAGGATCCACTAAAACAAGTTTAACTTCGTTTGGTTTATAACGCATAAGAATAGAACAAATTATTGTATTAATACATACTGATTTACCCGAACCAGTAGAACCAGCAACTAAAAGGTGAGGCATTTTTGAAAGGTCCGCTAAGATAGAGGTTCCCATAATATCTTTTCCAAGAGCAACCAATATTTTATTTGCTCCATTATTTTGCCATGTTGCCTCTAATACTTCTCTAAAACCTACTGGAGATATTTCTTTATTAGGTATTTCAATACCAATAGTATTTTTCCCAGGAATAGGGGCTTGAATACGTACTTCTTTTGCTGCCATAGCAAGGGCAATTTCTTTATTAATACTAACAATTCGACTTACTTTTGTGCCACTTGGAACAGTTATTTCATATTCAGTAACTGCCGGTCCAATATGAATTTGAACAACTTTTCCTTTAATTTCAAAATCATTTAAGACTCTTTCAAGTTTTTCTTGATTTAATTTAACAAAAGCTTCTTCACCATTTTTTTTATTTTTAACACTTGGGGTTAATAAATCAAATTTTGGAAGTCGATAAATATCTGGGTTACTTTCAGATTCATCGCTTTTAATGTTATCTTCATTAAATGAATCTTTAATAATACTTTCTTGTACATTTTTATTTTTTAAATCATCAATACTTGTTATAACAATTTTATTATCTTCTTTTTCTTTAATTTCTTTTTCTTTGTTACCATCTTTTACGCTTACAAGTTCATCGCCTTCAATAACATATTCTTTTTTGTTAGAAACATTATCTTTTTCTTTTCTTTTAAATAAAGGTTTAAATTTACTTAGAATATCTGCAAAAGTTATATTAAATATTAATATAAATGTAAATAATCCTAAAATAGCAAGAACAATTTTTGTACCAGTTTGGCCAAAACATATATTTAGTAGCCCAGCAAACAATGCTCCAATAAAACCACCACCTATTACAATTGAAGTTGTTCCACTTGAAAATAAGGAATCACTTACATTTATAGTATCTATTCTATTCATATAATTATTATAAGTTGTTTTCATTAAATCAGAAAAATTAGGATTAATTTTAAGTATTTTAAAATGACCAAGAACCAAAATAACCATAAATAAAATATATATTCCAATAAGTCTTTGAGAAAAAAAGTTAGGTAGCTTTCTTTTAAATAACATAGAAAAACCTAATATTAAAATAGCAAATAATAGTATAAACCAAAATTCACCTGCTAAAAACATCATAAATTGTTTTATAAATGAGCCAATATAACCAAAACCCATACCAATTATACCTATTAAAATTAATACTAAACCAGTAAGTTCTACGCTATATTTTGGACTTTTTTGACTATCTTTACTTCTTTTTCTTTTTGCCATCTTTATTCACCATTATAATTATATCTAATTTATATTTTTTTTACAAGAAACTTAAATGTAAATAATAGACAAAAAGTAAAAAAATCTTTATAATACAAATTGGTGAGAAAAATGGATATTAATTATTTTAATTATGATTTACCTGAAAATTTAATTGCTCAAACACCAATAGAAAATCGAAGTGAATCAAAACTTTTAGTTATGGATAGAAAAACAGGTGAACTTGAAGATAAAACATTTAAAGATATATTATCTTATTTTAATAAAGGTGATGTTCTTGTTTTAAATGATACAAAAGTACTACCTGCAAGAATATTTGGTAAAAAAGAAGAAACTGGGGCACATATTGAACTTCTTTTATTAAAAGAAATAGAATCTGATACATGGGAGTGTCTTTCAAGACCATTTAAAAGACTTAAAGTAGGAACTAAAATTACTTTTTCTAATGATTTAAGTGCTACTGTTTTAGAAAAAAAAGAAGAAGGTTTAGTAAATGTAAAATTTTCATATAATGGAATTTTTATTGAACAAATTGAAAAAATCGGTTTAATGCCACTTCCTCCATATATTCATAAAAGTTTGAAAGATCAAAGTAGATATCAAACAGTATATGCAAAATATCTTGGTAGTGCTGCTGCTCCTACAGCGGGTCTTCATTTTACAAATGAACTAATAAAAAGTTTAAAAGAAAAAGGAGTAGAAATAGAATATGTTACTTTACATGTTGGTCTTGGAACATTTAGACCGGTAAGTGAAAATGATATTACTAAGCATCATATGCATAGTGAAAGATATATTATGACTAAAGAAGTTGCAGATAGATTAAATAAAGCAAAAGAAGAAAAAAGAAAAATATATGCAGTTGGAACAACTTCAACAAGAACTTTAGAGTCTATTATGAATAAATATCATAAATTTACTGAGTGTAATGAAACAACAGATATTTATATTTATCCTGGTTATAAATTTTTAGCAATTGATGGACTTATTACTAATTTTCATTTACCAAAAAGTACACTTTTAATGCTTGTTAGTGCTTTTAGTACAAGAGAAAATATTTTAAATGCATATAAGCATGCAATAGAAAATAATTATCGTTTCTTTTCTTTTGGCGATGCAATGTTTATTAAATAATGATATAATTTTTAAAGAAAGGACATTTATATGAAAGTTGAATTTAAATTAAATTATGAAGATCCTAATAATGGTGCAAGAATAGGACAAATTTCATTTAACGGAAAAACTTATGAAACACCTATGTTTATGCCAGTTGGAACTAATGCTACTGTAAAAACACTTTCTCCAGAAGAAATAAAAGAAATGGGCTGTGGAATTATTCTTGCAAATACTTATCATTTGTGGTTAAGACCAGGAGAAAACATTGTTAATAAAGCTGGTGGACTTCATAAATTTATGAATTATGATGGTCCAATTCTTACTGATAGTGGTGGCTTTCAAGTTTTTTCTTTAGCAAAACCAAAAGATATTACCGAAGAAGGAGTACATTTTAAAAATCATTTAAATGGTGATAAATTATTTTTAACTCCTGAAAAATCAATTGAAATTCAAAATAAACTTGGCAGTGATATTGTTATGAGTTTTGATGAATGTATTGGTTATCCAGCTACTTATGAATATTGTAAAAATTCTGTTGAAAGAACTTTACGTTGGGCAAAAAGAGGAAAAGATGTATTTAATAATCCTAATCAAATACTTTTTGGTATTGTGCAAGGTGGAGAATACCCTGATTTAAGAAAACACTGTGCAGAAAAACTTGTTGAAATGAACTTCGATGGTTATTCTGTTGGTGGTACAAGTGTTGGAGAAGATAAACAAACAATGTATAAAATGGTAAAAATGAGTACAGATTATTTACCTAAAGATAAATTGCGTTATTTAATGGGAGTAGGAGATCCAATTGATTTAATTGAAAATGTTTTAAGAGGTATAGATATATTTGATTGTGTAAGTCCAACAAGACTTGCTCGTCATGGCCATGCTTATACAAAAAATGGTAAAATTAATTTAAAAAATAGTAAGTATAAAGAAGATTTTACTCCAGTTGAAGAAAATTGTAATTGTTATGCATGTAAAAATTATACCAAAAGTTATATTAAACATTTAATTACAAATAATGAAACATTTGGTGCAAGACTTCTTTCAATTCATAATATTTATTTTTTAGAACATTTAATGGAAGAAATAAGAGAAAATATTAAAAATGGTACACTTGAAGAATATCGAGATAATTTTATATTAAATTATTATGGAGAAGGCTATGAATATAAATAAAATAGTAATATATGTAACAATTATTTCAAGTTTTTTAATTATTTCAATTCCAACATTTTATAAAATAATTAAAACTAATGAAGAAAAATTATATATTGTAAATGAAAAAAAAGTAACAGAATCAGCTTATAAATGTTATTATGAAGGAAAATGTAAAGAATCTAAAGTTACATTAAAAGAGTTATATGATAATGGTTATTTAGTAGATAATATTGTTGATCCAAAAACTAAAGAAATTTATAGTGAAAACTCTTATATAATGCTTTATAGTGATAAAAAAGTCTTTTATCCAATTTAAAAAAAGCCAGCTGGCTTTTTATTTTTTGAAATAAATTGTAAGTAAGGCAATAATTATACCTAGTATAATAGTTATAATAATTATAAATAATGATTTAGTAAATCCATTTTCATCATCAATAGTAAGTTTAATTCCTTTAATGCCCATTGGAGTAAGAGTTCTTGCAACACCTTTATTTTGACTATATGAATTATCTTCAAGAGAAATATAAAATTTTTCTAATTTTTCTTTAATAAGGTCTACTGCAGGATGAGGTTTACCATCGTTAAGTGTTAAATTATATGGATTATCAATTTCATTTATTGGACCTTGTAAGATATTAAATATTTTAGTAACAACATCATTTTTTTGTGTTAAATTAACATATTTTTTATATGCTTCAAAATAAACATCTAAATAACTATTAATAGCATCTTTTAAATTATCATTAATTTCATTTAAATATAAACAACGATATATTACATTAGCTTCTTTAGTTAGATTTTCAAAATATGCATCATCATAAGTATTATTCATATCATACTCCTACTATAAAAAGTGTATCAAATTTTTTTATAAAATACAATTGCTTTTTACATAATAAATATTGTATTATATTAACGAAGGAAAATTATGAAAAATAAATTAAATAAAGATTTTATTATAAATTTATCAAAAAGAAAAAATGAACCTAGTTGGATGCTAAATTTTAGGCTTAAGGCATATGAAAAATTTTTAGAACTTGATAATCCAAATTTTGGTCCTAAAATTGATATTGATTTTGATAAAATAACTTATTATAAAGGTAGTTTTAATCCACCAAGTTGTTCATGGGAAAAAATTGATAAAAATGTAAAAAATACATTTGATTCTTTAGGTGTTATTGATGCTGAAAAAAAATATTTAAAAGGGGTATCTAATCAATATGAAAGTGAAGTTATTTATCATAATATGGAAAATAGTGATGGAATAATATTTTTATCTACTGATGAAGCATTAAAAAAATATCCTGAAATATTTGAAAAATATTTTAATAATTTAGTTAAATATGATGAAAATAAATATACAGCATTAAATAGTGCATTATGGAGTGGAGGAAGTTTTATATATATTCCACCATATACAAATGTTGATAGACCATTACAAAGTTATTTTAGAATTGATACAAAAAATTTAGGTCAATTTGAAAGAACTATAATTATAGTTGATCATGATTCATCACTTCATTATATTGAAGGATGTACCGCTAAAAATTATAGTACAACATCACTTCATGCAGGAGTTGTTGAAATATATGTTGGTAAAAATAGTAAATGTAAATATTCTACAATTCAAAATTGGAGTAAAGATGTTTATAATTTAGTTACTAAAAGGGCTATAGTTGAAGAATATGGATTTATGCAATGGGTTGATGGAAATATTGGTAGTGGAATTACTATGAAATATCCTTCATGTATTTTAAAAGGAGATAATGCTTCGGCAAGTTCAATAAGTATTGCATATGCTAAAAATAATCAATATCTTGATGCTGGTGCTAAGATGATTCATTTAGGTAAAAATACTAAAAGCACAATTATAAGTAAATCAATTGCTTCTTTAAAAGGACGTTCAGATTATCGAGGAACTGTCAAAATTGCTAAAGAAGCAGTAGGCTCATTTGCTACAGTTAAATGTGATAATATAATTTTAGATGAAAAATCTTCTTCGAATACATATCCTAAAAATATTGTTTTAAATAATTCAAGTACTTTAGAACATGAAGCAACAATCTCTAAAATTAATGAAGAAAAATTATTTTATTTAAAAAGTTTAGGAATAAGTGAAGATAATGCTAAAGACTTATATGTTTTAGGATTTATGTCAGATTTTAAAAAAAGTTTACCAATGGAATATGCTGTTGAACTTAATAGATTAATTAAAGAATAATATCTTTTTAAAAGATATTTTTTTTGTGTAAAAAAATGTAAAATAATAAAATATATTAAAATTAAATAATTATATGTTTTTTATAAAAATAAATATTTTAAAACTAAATTTTACTTAAATCAAAATTAAATTTTAAATATAACTAATTTTAAATAAGACAATTTTGCTTATATTTTTTTATTTTGATAGTCTTTGTTTTGAAAGGAGGATAAAAATGAATAATGTTGTTTTAGTAGGAAGACTTACTGATAATCCAGATGTTATAAATACTGAAAATGGTAAACAAATTACAAAAATAACCGTAGCAGTTAATCGTAATTATAAAAATGTTGATGGTATTTATGAAACTGATTTCATAAGATGTGTATTATGGAATGGCATTGCTGGAGCAACTTGTGAATATTGTAAAGTTGGTGATGTTATTGGTATTAAGGGAAGACTTCAAACAAGTTCTTATGAAAATGAAGAAAATAAAAAAATTTATGTAACTGAAGTAGTAGCGGAAAAAGTTACATTTTTATCATCAAATAAAAATAAAGAAGAAAAAAAAGAAGATGAAAAACCTAAAAAAGCTAAAAAGTAATAGATTAAGTTTATTACTTTTTATGTAAAAAAATGTAAAATTTTAATTAAATTATTTAAAATGGTTTACCTATGGTAAACTTGACACAAAAGTTTATTTTCTTAGTCTATACTAATAATAAAATAAAGGAAAAAGTTATGATTAAAGGAAAGAGACTTAAAAAAGCAAGAGAAAAATGTAACTTAACTGAGGCTGATCTTGGTAGACTTGTTGGTGTATCTAAAACAGCGATAAGTTTGTATGAAGCTGAAAAGCGTAATCCTAAAATTGATACTTTATTAGAAATAATGTATACACTCGGTGTAAGTTGTGATTATTTACTCGGGGCTGATGTTTTTGTTAAATATCATGATGGAACTATTCATTATGAAGCATTTTCAAAAGAAGAAGTTGAATTTATAAATGAACTAAGAAAAAATAAAGAACTTTATGTTGAAATAATTAATAATCCAACTGAAACTATTGAAAAATTAAAAAGTTAAAATAAACTAGGTAATAAATCTAGTTTTTTTCATATATTTTAATGATGAAAAATTTTGTTAGTTATATTTTTGTACTATTTTTAATTATATCAAGCTTTTATTATGCAGATAAAATATCTTCTTTTATTATTAATAAAAGTGATTTAATGACTCAAATTAATAGTAAAAAATCTTTATATGAAAAATCTTATATTGATGCAATCAAATATGATGAATATATTATACCAGGTTTAAATGGACAAGTAGTAAATACTTTAGAAAGTTTTTATAATATGAAAAAATATCATACTTTTTTAAAAGATAAATTAGTATATAATGAAGTAAGCCCTAGTATATCAATTGAACAAAATAAAAATTTAATTATTAATAAAGCAAATCCATTAAAAAATTCTATATCTATTTTAGTAGAAAATAATAATGAAGTATTAGAATATTCTAAAAATTTAGATATAACTAAATTAATAAATTTATCTACTTTTTCATCAAAAATAAAAAATGATCAAATTAATATAGATATTGAAAATTATGAAAAAGTAAATGATTTACTTGATAAAAATAATATGAATAAAAAAATATGTTTAATCTTTAAAAATAATGATAATTATTGTAAAAATAAAGATTATTATATAGTAAAACCAACATATATTATTTCTAATAGTAATATTTATATAAAAGATAAAGTCCAAAGTGGAGATATTATATATATTTCTGATGAATTATCACTTGATAATTACAAAATACTTCTTATAAGTTTAAATTATCATGATTTAAAAGTAATTTCATTAAGTAAAATTATTTCCGAAAAATTATAGATTTTTTAAGCCTATTGCATATTTATCATATTTTTGCTAAAATATTCTTACCAAGAAGACTTTTAGAAAAGAGTGATATTATGTGTAAAATTAAAATTTTTGGTTTGGGTGGTTTAAACGAAAATGGTAAAAACTGCTATGTTGTTGAAGTAAACAATGATATTTTTGTATTTGATTGTGGTCTTAAATATGCTACAGGAAATTTACTTGGAATTGATTATATTATTCCGGATTTTTCTTATTTAGAAAAAAATGTTAAAAGAATTAAAGGAGTATTTATTACTCATGGTCATCAAGAAAATATGGGAAGTGTTGCAGATTTAGTAGAACATATTCCAAATATTAAAATTTATGCTACTAAATTTACTAAGTATACTTTAATTGAAGATGGTGTTCCTGAAAAAAATATTATAGAAATTAAAGTTCATAAAAAAATTACTTTTGGAGAAAATTCAATATTTCCAATTGCAATTTCTCATAGCGTTCCTGATGCAGTTATGTATGTACTTTATACAAAAGATGGTAGTATTTGTTATACTGGTGATTTTACAATTGACCCAAGTATGATGGGTAGTTATGAAATGGATTTAGGAAAAATTGCTTATGTTGGAAAACAAGGTGTTTTATGCTTATTAAGTGAATCTATTTTTTCTGAAAATCCAGGACATACTTCTCCAAAACATAAATTGATTGATTTTTTTAAAGATGTAATTAAACATAATGAAAAAAGAATAATATTTAGTGTATTACCAGATCATTTATATACAATTGAAGAAATATTTAATGCATGTGCAAATACACATCGTAAAATTGTTGTAATGGGTAAAAAATTACAAAATATTATTACTTATTCAATAGAAAATAATTATTTAAATGTAGAGGATGGTATTATTGGAGATTTATCTAATTTAAAAGATGAAAATGTAATTATTTTAATTAGTGATGATAGAGCAAATCCATATGCAAATATTAATAAAATATTTACAGGTTATGATAAATTTGTTAATTTACTTCCTACTGATACAATAGTTTTTGCACAACCTAAATATGATAGTAGTGAAAAATTATTTGTTAAAATGGAAAATGAACTTGCTAAATTTGGTTGTAATGTAATAGATATTCCAAAGAAATATTCAATTTTACAACATGCTTCAAAAGAAGATTTAATGCTTATGATAAAACTTGTAAATCCAATGTATTATATGCCAGTAAAAGGCGATTATAGATATATGGTAGGTAATGCTAATGTGGCAAGTTCATTAGGTATACCTGCTGAAAATATTATTCTTAAACAAAATGGTGATGTAGTAAATATTACTGATAAAAAAATCGAAGATAAATTTGAACATATTAATGTTGATGATATATTTATTGATGGTAAAAGTTCTGATGATATAGGTGATCTTGTAATAAAAGATAGAGAAGTTTTAGCAGAAAATGGTATTGTTTTAATAAGTGCAACTGTATCTAAAAAAGATAAAGTTTTGTTAGTAGGTCCAGAAATAGTTACAAGAGGTTTTATTTATGTAAAAGATTCTAAAGAAATGATTGAAGAAATTAAAAAAATATGTGAAAAAGTTATTAATGATAATATAACTCCTAAATATGTTGATTATAATTTAATAAGACAACAAATTAGAGAAGATTTGGGAAGATATTTATATGAAGAAACTGAATGTAAGCCTATGATAATTGCTGTAGTTCAAGAAGTATAAATAAATTAAAAACACTTATAATAAATATAGGTGTTTTTCTATGAATGAAAATATTAAAAAAATATATTTATGTATTGAAAATATTATTTATTATCTAAAAAATATGATATTTAAAGTAAATGATAATAATTTAAAAAATATCTTAAAAAAACAGTTAATTGAAGTTCAAAAAATTAAATATTTATGTTTAAAAAAAAATAAAATATTAAAAGAAAATAATATAATTACATGTATAAAAAAAGATATTTATATTGATTTTATATTACATAATACAAATGATAAAAAAATTATAAATAAATTAATAAAATTATATAATGATAGTTTAATTCAATTTAATAATAAAAACAAAAATAATATAATAATAAATAATTATATAGATTTTTTAAATAAATGTATAAATGATTTAGAAAAAATAAAATAGATTATTGTTAAGTATTTTTTTTTGTGGTATTATTTATAATAGGTGAAGGGTATGAGAAAAGAAAATACTAGTCCATTGATTGTTACCATACTTGCTGTCATTTCTTTGGCATGTATTTCTGTAGGTGTATCATATTCTTATTTATCAAAAATATCTTCATCAAATGTAACAGCAAATATACAAACTGGTAATTTAAATGCTACTTTATCATATGTTCAAATTACTGATGGTGCATTAGTTCCACTTTCAGATAGTGATGGAGTAAATCAAACTACTTATGCTAAAGTATCTATTTCCAAAAATAATCAATATACTGTTTTTTATACAATTAATATTTCATATTCTGTTGATTCTTTATCTTCTTATGGAATAACTACAGATGATTTATTACCATTAGAATATGTAAGGGTGGCACTTTTTGACTCAATAGATTCAAATATTCCTTTAGTGGGTCCTATTGCAATAACTGAACTTCCTTTACAAAGTGTTGATACAATAAATCATTATAAGGATATATATACTCTTGCATTTGGTAATTTTATCGCAGGCTCTGATACAAAAGATTATTATATAAAGGCTTGGCTTGATCCTATTACACCAGAAATTAATGAAGGAAGACCTATTTTGCTTGATGTAAATATTACCCAAAATCCTTTAGTGAGCACTTCAATTTATAATTTATCTGGGAATGTAACTGTTGATGGAACAGCGGTAACGGGAGCAGTAGTATCACTTCAAAATGGATTAGTTAATTCAACTACTTCAAGTGGAGCATTTAATTTAACAAATGTGCCAATTGGTACTTATAATTTATCAGTAAATTACAATAATAATAAATATGAAACAACAGTAAATATTTCATCAGGAAGTAGTGAAAGTGTGTCTGCAAGAAGTAGTGCAACATGTGAAGCAGGTTCATATTTACAAAATTGTGCATTTACATATTTTACAACTGTAGACAAAATTGTAAAGATGAATTCTATAACTTCTGGAAGTAATACACAATTAGCAAGTTCTTATAATTTACCAACTTCTTATTTAATAACTGGAAAAGAATCAATTTCAGTTTTAGATATAAGTGGTATTAAAATTGATGTTAGTACTGCTTCAAATAGTGTTTCTTTAGTAATTTTAAAATAAAAATAAAAAATTACTTAAAAGTACTTGATTTATGATTATAATTTGTGATAAATTTATAATAGAAAGGAGATAGGAAAGAAAGATATGGAAAAGAAAAATACTTTATTGTTAACTGTTATAGCAGTAGCTACATTATTAGTAGCAGTAGTAGGTGCGACATTCGCATACTTCGGTTCATTTACAACTACTGTTGATAACAAAGCAGCAGTAAACGTTGCAACTGAGGCTGCTAAATCATCAACATTTTCTACATCATCTGCATCACTTAAATTAAATGTAGCTGGATCAGAAATGCTTAAAGGTACTGGCTCTGCAACTCAAGTTGGTTCATATACTGGAGATAATGCTAATTTAATAGTATCATTAGAAGCAAATGACCAAACAACTACAACTACTTGTACATATGATGTTTATTTTGTTTATGATGAAGGATCAGCAGTATATGGTAATGATCCAACTCCAGTAACAGCTGGAACTGATAATAAAGAATTTACTTACACATTAAAATCTGATGCTGCTGGTTTAGTAGTTGATCCTACATATATAGCTGAAACTGAAAAAGATTTCTCAGTATTTAAAACTGCTACAACTGCAGTTAAAGTAGCTTCAGGAACAATTGCTGCAAGTAATACTACTACAACTCAAACACTTACTGCAAAAGTTATGTTCTATAATTTCCCAACAATCGATCAAACTGCACTATCTGATAAGACTTATGGCGGTAAATTCTATGTTGAACAATCTACTGTAGTTTGTGGTACAACAGCTGTATAGTAAAACAGTTAAACAATTTTAAATATAAAACTCGGCCTATTATAGGTCGTTTTTTTGATATTATTTTTTATGTATAAAAAGAGTAAAGTTTTATTTTTTTTCTTGATTAATAATTATATTTGATGTTAAATTATAATAGAAGGAGAAATTAATATGGAAAAGAAAAATAGTTTATTTTTAACAATTGTGGCTGTTGCAGTTTTACTAGCTGCAGTAGTGGGAGCAACATTTGCATACTTTGGTTCATTTACAACTACAGTAACTAATCGAGCTGCGGTAAATGTTACAACAGCTGAGGCAAAATCATCTTCATTTATATCAACAGCAGCTGCACTTTCATTAAGTGTATCAAGTTCAGAAATGCTAAAAGGTACAGGTAGTGCAACTTCAGTTGGAACTTATGCAGGAGGAAATTCAAACGCTACTTTAACAGCAAGTTTAACTGCAACTGATTCAACAACAACCACAACATGTACATATGATGTAATGTTTGCTTATGATAGTACTTCTGCAATTTATGGTAGTGCAACAACTCCAGTAACATCTGGAACAAATAACCAAGAATTTGTTTATACAATAACTTCATCTGCTCCAACATCTTTAGTTATTCAAAATTCATATAAAAATGCAAATAGTGATTTTTCAACATTTAAGACAGCTACTAATGAAACAAATGCTATTAAAGTTGCAAGTGGTACAATTTCTGCAAAAAATACTACTACAACTCAAACACTATCAGTAAATGTTAAATTTTATAATTTCCCAACAATTGATCAAACTGCCCTTGCAAGTAAAACATTTTCTGGAAAATTTTATGTAAATTCAACATCTGTAGTTTGTAATACAACTGCTTAATAAGTAAAAAAATAACTTTTAATTAGTTATTTTTTTTATTACATGAAATATTGAAAAAAATGTTTAAATTTGATAACATTAATATAGGGTAAAAAATATGAATGATAGAAAAAAAAGAAATATTATTTATTTAATTGTATTTATATTCATATTTGTAATGATAATAACAGTTAGTACTTATTGTTATTTTATTACAAAAGATTTTTATTATGGTAATTTTAATGTTGAAGTAAATACTAAAGGTGTTGATACATTGCAAATGAAAAATTTAGTAGATGCTAATTTAAATGTAAATGATCGTAATTTTATTAAAGATGTAGGTCATTCTATAAGTGGAACAAGTTCAATTGATGTAGTACTTGATACCACTAAAAAAGAAACTAAATATTGTTATAATGTATATTTAAGTTTGCCAGATAATGAAATATTTTCTTATAGTAATTATCCTAAGCCTGAACTTAGTTTATCAGTTTATGAAACTAATAATAATGAAAAAAATATATTAATAGATAATATTGATATAACTAAAAGTACTGGTAAAATAGAGGTTCCTTCAAGTTTAAATAATGAAAATATTATTCATAATATATCTACAACTAAAAATAAAACAAATACTATAACTTATGAAGCAGTTATAACATTTAATTATTTTCCTAATATAGATCAAAGTATTAATGGTAATTTAAGTTATAAAGCAACTTTAGTAGTCGATAATGTATATGAATGTAAGTAGCATATAAAAATATGCTATTTTTTAAATCGTAGACAATTTATTATAAATTTAGTAAAATATATTTGGTGGTATTAGTATGAAAGCGTTATTACTTACAATTATAACAGGATTATTTTTCTTATTAGGAATATTTTTAAATAAAATATGTAAATCTAATAAAAATATTAATATATTATCAATTTCTTTATCATTTATAATTTTAATAAATTTAATTATATTTGATATAATTCCTGAAATAAAAGAAAGTATAACTTTTTATACATTTTTATTTATTATTCTTGGTTTAGTATTATTAAAACTTATGGATTTTTTTGTACCTCATCATCATCATGAACATAAAGAAAAAAACGATAATATAAAAGAACATAATAATCATCTTAATCATATTGGATTTATTACTATTATGGCACTATTACTTCATAATGTAATTGAAAATATGGCATTATTTAATTTAACTATTTCAAATTTTAAAGCTGGTTTTCTTATGTGTTTAGGTATTGGATTACATAATATACCATTAGGATTTCAAATAGGTAGTAATTTAAAAAATAAAGGAAAGTTTAATATATTTATTTTAACTATATCAGGTTTTATTGGAGGAATAATTAGTTTATTATTTAAAGATATTCCTGAAAGTATAACAATATATTTATTAAGTTTTACTTTAGGTATGCTTATTTATTTAACTATATTTGAATTATTAAAAGAAGTAATGCAAAATATTAAAAATAAATACACATATTTTGGATTTATAATTGGTATTATCTTAATAATTATTTTAAGATTTATATAGGAGTTTTAAATGAAAAAAGTATTAGTAATTGGTTCAGGTGGCACAATAGGACTTTGTTTACTTAAATTTTTACTTGCGGAAGGTAAATATGAAATAACTGCTGTTGATTTAAAAAATAATAAAAGTAGTAAAAAACTAAAAAAATATCGTAATAGAATTAATGTTATATATTCAGATTGTTTAGATCGAAGTCTAATTGATAATTTAATTAAAGACCATGATTATGTATATAATTTAGCTACATGTCTTCCTCCACTTGCGGAATATAAAAAAGGATTATGTGATATTATTGAAACAAATGTTACAGAAAATATTATTAAAGCAATTAATTATTATAATCCTAATTGTCATCTTATATATGGTTCTTCAACAAGCGTATATGGTAGTGATAATATAAATAATGAAATAAATATTGATAAATTAGATTATTTTAATAGTGCTAAAGTAAAAACTGAAAAACTTATTATGAAAAAATGTAAAAATTATACTATAGTACGTGTTCCTTTAGTATTAAGTGATTTAAGAACTGATCCATTTTTATATAATATTAAAAAGGGTTCATATATTGAATGCATTACTAAAGAAGATGCAGCATATGCTTTTTGTAAGATTATAGATAAAGATAAAATAGTTAATAGAAAAATTCTTGATATTGGCTTAATTAGAGTAAATATTAATGATTTAATAAATAACATACTTAAATATCATGGAATAAGTTTTAAATATATATTATCGACTATATTTGAAGAAAAAAATTATTATAGTCCTGTACTATCTAATAGTGAAAAAAGTAATGAAATATTAAAATATAAAAATGATTCTATTGAGAGTTATTATATGCGTCTTAAAAGAAGAAGTAGGAAAAGAAAAATAAATATTTTAATTGGAAGAATAATATTAAAAATAAAAAGGGTGAAATAATATGGTAGGACTTTCTTTAGCAGGTGGAGGTGTAAAAGGTAGTTATCAAATTGGTGCTTATATGGCATTTAAAAAGTGTCATATTAAATTTGATGGTATTACTGGTACCTCTATTGGATCATTTAATGCTGCAATGTTAACTTCTGGTATGGAAAAGGAATTATTAGATTTTTGGGTAAATGCAGATATTGGTCAAATACTTGGTTTTGATAAAAAATATGTAGAATTAGTAAATAGTGAAAAATTTGATATAAATATATTTAAAACTACATTTGATAATTTTACTAAAATTATTAAAAATAAAGGCATAGGTATTGAGGGATTAAAAGATACTTTAAATAAATTAAATCTTGAGGATAGTATTCGTAAAAGTAAAATTGATTTTGGGCTTATTACATATCGTTTAAATGATTTAAAACCATTAGAACTATTTAAAGAAGATATGAGGAAAGGTAGTATTAATAATTATATAATATCAAGTTGTTATTTACCTATATTTAAAATGGAAAAACTCGAGGACAATAGTTTCTATTTTGATGGAGGAATTTACGATAATTGTGCAGTTAATATGCTTCTTAAAAAAGGGTATGATAAAGTATATTGTGTGGAACTTAAAGGAATAGGTATTAAAAGAAAATTTATTGATAAATCCAAAGTAATAGAAATTACTCCTTCAAGAAGATTAAGTGCAACAATTACAGTTAATAAAAAAGAAATTATTAATAATATTAAAATAGGATATTATGATACACTTAAAGTATTAAAAAATTATGATGGAAGAAGATTTATTTTTAAGAAATTACCAAATTTTTATTATAATTTTGTTCTTAAAAAAGTAAGTGATAATGATATAAAAAAATATAAATTAATATTTAATGCGAGTAATAATAAAGAGCTTGTTATTAAAATGATTGAATATGCAATGCAAAAAGATGATGTTACTTATTTTAATATTTATAATATAAATAAAATGATTAAAAAATATAAAAAAAGTAATAATAAATATGGTGCTTATAAAATAATAAAGCAATTTAAGTGTTTTTAAAAAAGAATTTATTGCTAAAATAAAAAATATGTGCTATATTTATTATAGTTGAAAGGAAGATGGAAAATGAGATTAACATATGAAGAAGTTCAAAGAAAAAATGAAAGAATTGATGAACTTAAAAAAAGATTAGAAAGAATTAGAGAAGAACGTACAACTTTTTCTGGTGGAGCTGGAAATGATGAACCATATTATGCATTAATTTCTCAACTTGAAGGTGCTATTAATAATGAAATTTTACAAATTAATCAAGAATTATTAACTGCTGAAATAGTTGAACCTGAATTAATTGATGAAAGTTTAGTAAATGAAGGAGATACAGTTTCTATTTCAGTAACATATCCTGATGGAACTGTTATTCCTAGTGAAGTAACTATTTCAAGTGATATACGTGAATTAAATCCAAATATGGTAAGTAAAAATTCACCAATTGGTCAAGCAATTTATGGAAAACCAGTTGGAACATCTTGTGAATGTAAAACACCAATGGGATCTGCTAAAATTGAAATTATTAGTAAAGTAAATAATGAATTAAAAAGATAGTCAAATTGATTGTCTTTTTTTATTTAATAATTTATAATATTCGTATGGAAGTTATTATGAATGATGATTTTTTACCTGCAGATAAATATAAAGTTATAAATAAAACTATATTAAGTGAAAACGATAAAAAAAACTTAATATCTTTTTATATGCCAATAATTGGATGTACTGCTGTATCATTATATTTAACTTTATGGCAAGATTTAAATTATAAAGAAGAAAATAGCGAGATTTTTATTCATCGTCATTTAATGACTCTTTTAAAAGAAAGTAAAGAAGTAATATATCAAGCAAGACAATCTTTAGAAGCAGTAGGACTTTTAAAAACATATGTTAAATATGAAAATGTAAAAACTTTTATTTATGAAATTTATTCACCTTTATTACCAAATGAGTTTTTTAATCATCCAATATTAAATATAGTTTTATATAATAATATTGGTAGTGAAGAATATGATAATTTAATAAAAATATATCAAAAGAAAAAATATGATTATTCGCAATATACTGATATTACAAAAAAAATGGATGAAGTATATAAAACGGAAAATTTTAATATTAAAAATGATATAAAAGATAGAAACATTAATGGAATTATATTAAATAGTAAAATTAATTATGATCAAATTAGTGCATCAATTCCTAAAAATGTTATGTCAGATAAAGCATTAAATAAAAAAAATAAAGAATTAATTGATAATTTATCTTTTGTTTATAATTTTGATACTTTAAAAATGATTGAACTTATAAGGGGTAGTTTAAATGAATTTGGTATGATTGATAAAAGTGCATTAAGACTAAATGCTCGAAAAAGTTATAATTTATCTTCAAACAGTTTACCTACATTAGTTTATCGTACACAGCCTGAATATTTAAAAAAGGCGAGTGGAGATAATTCATTACATGCCCAAATAATTACTATGTTTGAAAGTATTAGTCCCTATGACTTTTTAAAATATAAAAATAAAGGTGCTATTCCTACAAATAAAGATTTAAAATTAGTAGAAGGCTTACTTCTAGATCTTGAACTACCTCCTGCTGTTGTAAATGTACTTCTTGATTATTGTTTAAGAAAAAATAATAATAAACTTACTACAGCTTATGTTGAAACTATTGCTGGTCAATGGAAAAGAGCAGATCTTAAAACAGCTGAAGAAGCTATGAAGTTTGCTGAAAAAGAACATAAAAAATTAAATAAAAAAATAACGGTTGAAAGTAAAAAGATAACTGAACCAGCATGGTTTAATAAAAATATTGAATCTACTGATGTTTCAGATCAAGAACAAAAAGAACTTGAAGAATTATTAAAGGAGTTTAAATAATGGAAAAAATAAAAAATAATTATAAAAATTCTTCTTTGGAAGAAAATTATATTAAAGAAAAATTAAATCCAAAATTTATATCTTTAGTAAAAAAATTTGATGTAAGTAAAGATGAAATAAAAAATAATTTATCATCATTTTTAGATACTTTAGAAGAACTTGATAATTGTAAAAATTGTAATAATTTAAGTGAATGTAAAAATAAAATAAAAGGTTATGTATATTATCCAGATAAAAAAGAAAGTAAGATTATTTTTGGTTATGCAAAATGTAAAAAACTTAAAGAATATGAAAAATTATTAAATGAAAAAAGTGGAAAAAATGATCTTTTAAATGCTAGAATGAAAGATATTGATGTAAGTGATAAAAATAGAGTAGAACTTATTAAGTATTTAAAAAAATTTTATGATAATTATTCAATTAGTAATTATCAAAAGGGTATATATTTACATGGAAGTTTTGGAAGTGGAAAAACATTTTTGTTAGCAGCTTTATTAAATGAACTTAAAGAAAAGAAAAAAGCTAAATTTGAAATAGTTTATTATCCAACTTTACTTAGAAATCTTAAAGAAGATTTAAGTATTGTGGATAGTAAAATAAATTATTATTCTAATATTGAAATATTATTACTTGATGATATAGGAGCTGAAAATGTTACAAACTGGGGTAGAGATGAAATATTAGGTACTATACTTCAATATAGAATGGATAATCATTTAACGACATTTTTTACTAGTAACTTAGATATAAATGAACTAGAAAAACATTTATCAATTACTAAAGATAATATGGATATGGTTAAAGCAAGAAGAATAATTGAAAGAATTAAACAATTGACTATTGATATTGAATTAGTTAGTAAAAATAGGAGGAATTAATGAAAATATATTTTTGTGGTTCAATGACAGGTAGTAGAGAAAAACAAGAAAATTATGAACAAATAATTGGTTATTTAAAAAGTTTTGGAACTATTTTAAATGAATTTGTAGCTGATAAAGTTGTTAAAGATTATGAACCAAGTGTAGTATTTAAAAGGGATTATTCTAATATGAATAGTGCTGATATATGCATTGCAGATATTTCAATTCCTTCAACTGGAGTTGGTTTTGAGTTAGGCATAATGTATAGTTTAAATGTTAAAACGTTAGTTTTATATGATGAAAATATGAAATTGCCTTCATCACTACCTAGGGGTGCTGATAAATTTGTGGTAAAATCTTATAAAACTATCGAAGAAGAAAAAGAAATTATTAAAAATTTTATTGAAAACTTGTAAGCAAGTTTTTTTTAAAATAACGATATGCAAACAATTGTTCTTGACATTACAAATATAATGTTTTATAATAAAATTGCTTTGATAAAATATATTTACAATTAAGTTTTAATAAGATAAAATTAAATTGTCAGAGTTTTAGTAAGGAGAATAAATGAAAATTATTAAAGATGAAAAGAATAAAGATAAGGTACTAGAACAGGTATTAGCTGATATTGAAAAACAATTTGGTAAAGGCGCAATAATGCGATTAGGTGATGAAGAACATATTGAAATAGATACTACATCATCTGGCTCACTTTCCCTTGATATTGCATTAGGTGTTGGAGGTTTTCCAGTTGGCAGAATAATTGAAATATTTGGTCCAGAAAGTAGTGGTAAAACAACTATTGCACTTCAGGCTATTGCAGAAGTACAAAAAAAAGGTGGTAGAGCGGCATTTATTGATGCAGAACATGCTTTGGATCCAGTTTATGCTAAAAATTTAGGTGTTAATATTAATAATTTGTTATTAAGTCAGCCTGATACTGGTGAACAAGCCTTAGAAATTTGTGATGCCTTAGTTAAAAGTGAAGCAGTAGATTTAATCGTAATAGATTCAGTTGCAGCACTTGTACCTCAAGCAGAAATTGATGGTGAAATGGGTGATTCACATGTTGGACTTCAAGCAAGACTTATGAGTCAAGCGTTAAGAAAATTATCTGGTAATATGAATAAATCTAAAACAACATGTATTTTTATTAATCAATTAAGAGAAAAAGTTGGTGTTTTATTTGGTAATCCTGAAACTACACCTGGTGGTAGAGCACTTAAGTTTTATTCAAGTGTAAGACTTGATATTAGAAAAGGCGAACAAATAAAATCAGGAGATACTGTTATTGGAAATAAAGTAAATATAAAAGTTGTTAAAAATAAAGTTTCTCCACCATTTAGAACTGCCAGCGTTGATATTATGTATGGCGAAGGAATTTCAAGAGAAGGAGAAATCATTGATTTAGCAAGTGACATTAATATAATCGAAAAAAGTGGTGCTTGGTATTCATATAATGGTGAAAAAATTGGTCAAGGAAAAGAAAATGTTAAAGCATATTTAAAAAATAATCCAAGTTTAACTAATGAGCTTGAAAATAAAATAAGAGAACATTTTGGTTTTAAAGTAAATAATTTAAATAAAGAAGATAAAAAAGTTAAAGATAGCGAATAAAATTTTTCTTGACAAGCATATAAATTAATAGTAAACTATTGTTAGTTAAAGAAGGAAAGAGATTTATATCCACCTGATCGACTAAAGTTGATAGGTAAAAAGGCCAAAAATATTTTAAGTGCTTTTAAGGTGGATAGAATATATCCACCTTTTTAATTATAGGAGGCGAAGTTATATAGCAAAGGTTGAAGAATTACCAATAAATAATCAGATTAAGGCTGAACAAGTTATGGTAATAGGTCCAAATGGGGAAAAATTAGGCATTAAAAAATTAGAAGATGCCCTAACACTTGCAAATTATGCAGGATTAGATTTGGTTTTAATGAATCAAGGTAATGGTGTAGCTGTTACTAAAATAATGGATTATAATAAATTCCGTTATGAAAAACAAAAGAAATTAAAAGATGCTCAGAAAAAACAAAGAGAAACAAGTAAAGAAGTTAAAGAATATCGTTTATCAGTTACAATCGATGTAGGAGACTTTGAAACAAGAAGAAGAAATGCTGAAAATTATTTAAAAAAAGGACATAAAATAAAAGCTTTTATTCGTTTTAAAGGAAGACAAATGTCACATCCTGAACTTGGTATTGATGTTTTAAATAAATTTGCAGATGCTCTTTCAGATGTTTCTACTGTTGAAACAAAACCTCAATTGGATGGTAGACAAGCTTATATGATGTTAGCTCCAAAAAAATAGGAAAGGAAGTATTGTTATGGGAAAATGTAAACAAAAAACACATAAGGCAAGTAGTAAAGTACTAAATAAAAAGAAAAATGGAACAATTACTTATAAGAAAGGTAATTCAAATCACAAAACTGGAAAGGATAGTGCTAAATCAGTTCGTCAAAGAAGAACTAAAGGTGTTTTAGCTAAAGGTATTGAAAAGAACCTTTCAAAAGTTATATAAGGGTGGTGTAAAAAATGGCAAGAGTTAAAGGCGGAAATGTTTCTAAAAATAGAAGAAGAAAAGTATTAAAACAAGCTAAAGGTTATTTTGGAAGTAAGCATAGATTATATAAAACAGCGCAAGAACAATTATTTCATAGTGGTGCATATGCTTATAGAGATCGTAAACAAAATAAAAGAAACTTTAGAAAACTTTGGATTACAAGAATAAATGCTGCTTGTAGAGAAAATAATATAAGTTATTCAAAATTTATTAATGGTTTATCAAAAGCTGGTATTGAAATTAATCGTAAAATGCTTTCAGAGTTAGCAATTAATGATCCAAAAAGTTTTGCTGAACTTGTTAACACTGCTAAAGATTCTTTAGAAGGAAAAATAGTTAAAACTTCAAAAACTGTTGAAACTAAAAAAGAAGAAAAAACAGATGTTAATTTAGATTCACTTTCATTAGCTGAACTAAGAGATATGGCTAAAGAAAAAGAAATTAAAGGTTATAGTACTTTAAAAAAAGCAGAATTAATTGAAAAATTAAAATAGTTCAAAAACGAACTATTTTTTTATGATTTTTTTATATGTTATTTCATTTTTTAACTCAAAATAATTTTCTAAAAATTTATATTTAATAGCAAGAGTCATAACCACATTCATTATATCTTGTGATTTAGGAGTATAATCAAAATTAACTATATTTTCTTGATAATATCTTGTTTTATTTATAGTATAAATTTTATTTTTTAAATGAACTGGTATTTGATAAATTCGATTATTTAATCTATTTGCTGCCATAAATGCATATACTTTATTTAAATTATCTACACATAATGAAGTTCCCGCAAATCCAGGTGAAAGAAATGTTTTACCTGATAAATATGGTTGAACTTTTATAAAACTTGGATTTATTTGTTTAGAATAATTTAATAATCCAAAATAATAAGAATCTTCATTTCCTACTAAAGGGGTTGTTAATAAAGAAATACTTTCACTATTTAAAATATTATTATTAGCAAGATTACTAGCAAAATTAAACATATCATTTACATTAGAAAAATATCCCGCATGACCTGGAAAAATACCATTTTTTTGGCCAAGAATATTTGCTTTGGGATCATGTACTAAACCAAGTGGTGTATTATTATGAATTATTTTACCATCATTTAATACTATCATTGAATTATTTTCGTCTGCTACATTATTTAAATCATTTGGATTTAAAGTTGTACTAAACATTTGATTTTTTTTAAATATTTCTTCATTTAAAAAATCACTAAATTTCATATTTGTTACATTTTCAACAACATATTTAAGCACTAGACATCCCATATCAGTATACAAAAATGTTTGGTCTGCATTTTCATCAAACTCAATATTAAATAAAATATTTTGTGCTTCTTCAATATTTTTTGCTTTATCAAGTCTTTCTTTTGTTTTTAATGGTTTTCTAAAAGACAATAAATCTAGTATAGTAAAATCATTTAAATTTTTAAATCTTGGTTCATATTTATTAATTTTATCATCTAAATTAATTAAATTATTTTCACATAATTTAAGTATTGTAACAGCAGTAAATGTTTTGGAAGTAGATGCTAAATCAAAAAGAGTATCTTCATTACTTGCATTAATAATTATAGTATCATTTATATATTTAGTCCCATATTTTAAAATCATTGATGGAGCCATCTGCATTTCATTTATAAATTCATTTAAATAATCTATAATTTTGCTTTCATTAAATAATTTTTCTTTATAAAAAATAATATCTTCATTTGGATATTTTTGTAATAAAAAAATAACATCATATAAAAATTTATAATAATCATTTTTAGAATAAAAATTTTTAAATGCTGAAATATTTGTATTATTTTGATTATTATATAAAAAATCAATAAAATTTGTTACTTTGATATCTAAATTATTCATAAAAACCTTTCTTAATATTATAATATATTTTTTGCTTAAGTCAATTATGCTTGTAAAGAATTAAAAACTTAGGTATAATAAGACTAGAAAAAATAGGTGGGATAAATGAGAAAAATAATTGCAAGTTTAGATATAGGTTCTAGTTTAGTAAAGCTTGTTGTTGGAGAAATCCAAAAAAACAAAGTTAATATTTTAGCATGTGTACAAAGCCCATCTCAAGGAATTAAAAAAGGTTATATAGTTAATCAAGAAAGTGCATTATTTTGCTTAAAAGAAGTTTTTGAACAAGCTGAAAAAATTGTTGGATTACCAATAAAAAAAGTACTACTCAATGTACCAAGTGATAATTTAGAATGTTTTGTATCAAATGGAAGTGTAACTATAACGAATGAAGATAAAATTATTACTAACGAAGATGTTATTAAAGCAATGCAAAAAAGTGTTTACAAGAAAGTAAGTGAAAATAAAGAATTAGTATCGATTTTACCTACTAAATTTATTTTAAATGATGAGGAAACAATAACAAATCCAATTAAAGCTATTGCTAATAAATTAACTGTAAGTGTTGTTGCTGTAGTTATTCCAAAAAATAATTTTGAAAATATTATTAAATGTTTAGAAAAAATAAATGTATCAGTATTTGATATATGTGTTTCTCCACTTGCAGATTTTTATGAATTTAAAACTCCTGATATGTTAAAAAAAGTTGGAGCAGTTGTAAATATTGGCTATAGTAATTTAACTGTTTCTATTATAAATAAAGGTATTTTAACATCATCAGAAATAATTGATATTGCTTCATCTTCAATAGAAAAAGATATTCAATATATTTTTAAAGCAAGTAAAACAGATGCATTGTATTTAAAGGAAAATTTAGCTGTTGCGGATATTCATATGGCAAGGCCTAATGAAAATATTACAATTAAAGATATTAATGGTGATGATCGTACAATTAGTGAATATGATGTTAGTGCTGTTACTATATCAAGATTAAAAGAACTTTCAGGTCTTATAAAAAAGCAAATTAACCTCTTAACAAAAAAAGAAATTAGTTATATAATAATTACAGGGGGAATAACAATGTTACCTTATTTTGATCATTTTATTGATGATAATTTTAAAGATTTAGCATCATATCATCAAGTTAAAGAAATAGGGGCTAGACATAATAAATATTCAACATGTGTTGGAATGATTAAATATTATAATAGTAGATTAAAACTTAGAAATGCTGAATATTCTATTTTTAATTTAGATGAACAAGAAGAACTCGGGGGTATAGGTAAAAGAGTTAATATATCCGATAATTCACTTCTTGGTAAAATATATGGATATTTTTTTGATAATTAAGGAGGATTTAGATGTCAAATTTAGTAATGGATCAAGTTGCAAAGATAAAAGTGGTTGGTGTCGGTGGTGGCGGTTGTAATGCCGTTAATCGAATGATAGAAGAAGGAGTACAAAGTGTTGAATTTTATGTAGTTAATACTGATTTACAAGTATTAAATGCTTCACTTTGCCCTAATAAAATTCAAATTGGAAAAAATATTACTGGTGGAAGAGGTGCTGGAGCTAACCCTGAAGTAGGTCGTGCTGCTGCTCTTGAAAGCAAAAGTGAATTAGAAGAAGCTTTAACAGGTGCTGATATGGTTTTTGTTGCATGTGGTATGGGAGGAGGAACTGGTACTGGTGCCGCTCCAATTATCGCTGAAATTTCACAAGAACTTGGAGCTTTAACTGTAGGTATTGTTACAAAACCTTTTAAATTTGAAGGCAAAAGAAGAATGGAAAATGCTTTGTTAGGCCTAGAAGATTTAAAAAAACATGTTGATACATTAATTGTTATTCCAAATGATCGTTTAAGAGATATAATTGATAAAACAACTTCATTTGATATGGCATTTAAAGAAGTTGATAATGTTCTTCATCGTGGTGTACAATCAATTTCAGATTTAATAGCTGTAACAGGAGTAATAAACTTAGACTTTGCAGATGTTAAAACTGTAATGGAAAAAAGCGGTACTGCAATTATTGGTATTGGTTGTGCAGCTGGAGAAAATAGAGCTATTGAAGCCGCTAAACAAGCTGTATCAAATTCACTTCTTGAAGAAACTATTGATGGAGCTAAAAATGCTATTGTAAATGTAACAGGTGGAAATAACTTAACTTTATTTGAAATTGAAGATGCAGTTGAAACTGTTAGAGAAGCCGCTAATAATGATGTAAATATTATCTTTGGTGCAATTAAAAATGAAAATCTTCAAGATGAAGTTATTGTTACTGTAATTGCAACAGGTTTTGATGAAGAAATAAGTAATGAAACATTATTTGATGGAGCTGAATTACCTAAAAGAAAAACTCCAGAACTATTAGATAATGATTATGAAATACCTCCATTTTTAAGAAATCAAGATTAATATAAAAAAATAATAAAATTTTATTAAAACATAAATTTGACAATTTTTTTAATATAATTATTTTAAAATAAATTAGGTGATAATATGATAATATATTTAGACCTAATTTTTTTTATAAATTTTGCTTATGATTTTTTATTGCTATTAACTGTTGCTATGACTTTAAAAAGAAAAGTAAAATTTATTAGAATTATTATTGCTTCATTAATTGGAGCAATTAGTATATTTTTACTTTTTTTAAATATAAATGAAACATTAGTTTTTATGTTAAAAATATTAGTTAGCATTATTATGTGTTTAATATCATATAAATATATAAGTATTAAATATACTTTATATAATATTGGTTATTTATATATGTTGTCTATCATTTTAGCGGGCTTTTTATATTTACTTAATAATGAATTATCATATTATCATGTGGGAATTGTTTTTGTAAATAAAGATATATCCATTAATTATATTGTTTTATTAATAATTTCTCCAATAATATTATTTTTATTTTATAAAAGTAATAAAAAATTAAAAAATACATATAGTGATTATTATAAAATAAAAATAGTTTTTGATAATATTGAAATTAATTGTGTTAGTTTTTATGATAATGGTAATAATTTAATTGATCCAATAACTAAAAAAGCAGTTATTATAATAAACAGTAATTTACTTAAAAGAATATATAATATACGTGATCCAGTATATGTACCATTTAAAACAATTGATGGAACTTCTTTATTAAAATGTTATAAACCTAGTTATATTATTATTAATAATCATAAAGTTTATAATTATTTAATAGGTGAAGCAAAAATTAAATTAAAAGATGGAATAGATTGCATTTTAAATAAAAAATTAATGGAGGATAATTATGTTTAAAAAATTATTACAAATGTTAAAAATTAAATATGATGAGGTTTTTTTTGTGGGAGCAACTGATAAGCTTCCACCACCACTTTCTAAAGAAGAAGAATTATCATATATAATAAAAGCACAACAAGGTGATGAAAAAGCTAAAGATAAATTAATTGAACATAATTTAAGACTTGTTGTTTTTTTAGCAAAAAAATATGAAAGTACAGGTTATGATATAGAAGATTTAGTTTCAATTGGATCAATTGGTCTTATAAAAGGAATAAATACTTATAAGATTGATAAAAATATTAAACTAGCTACTTATGCTTCAAGATGTATATCTAATGAAATACTAATGTATATTAGAAAAAATAAAAAAAGCAAGCAAGAAGTTTCTTTAGAGGATACTTTAAATTATGATGCAGAAGGAAATGAATTAAAACTTTCAGATGTTTTAGGAACTGGGGAAGATATTGTAGATAAAGAATTTGAACATAAAATTAATAAAGAATTTTTAAATAAAGAAATTAATAATTTATCTAAAAGAGATAAAGAAATTATGATATTAAGATATGGACTTAATAATACAAGAGAATATACACAAAAAGAAGTAGCAAATATGCTTGGTATATCGCAAAGTTATATCTCAAGAATTGAAAAAAAAGTAATAAATAATATTTCGTCGGTTATAAGCTAAGCCTTATAACTTTTTTATTGAATTTTAAGTAAACATATCTTATACTTATTATAGGGTAGATATGAATAAGAAAGGGCAAGCATTAATTGAATTTATTATAATACTTCCAATATTTATTATGATAATGTTGGCTGTTTTTGATTATGTTAGAATATATAGTGAAAAAAGTAATTTAGAAAGTGTTATGGAAGATGTTGTATTATCTAATGAATTAAAAGATGATAATATAACTCTCTTAAAAGAATTAGATGATGAAAAGACTAAATATACATTAAATAAAAGTATTGATATTTATAGTCCTGTAATAAGTGTAATTTTAGGCAATAAATATGTTGTATCAGTAAGTAGGACTATTTATGAATAAAAAAGGTCAATCATTAGTTATCTTTATTATTATTTTACCTATTATATTACTTTTATTTGGACTATTAATTGAAAGAGTATATTTAACTTATCAAAAGCAAAAATTATATTCTGTTACTAAAACTATTATAGCATTTTCTATTGAAAGAAATGATAAAAATGATATAATTAATTTATATAAAGATAATAATATAGTTCTAGAAAATATTGAAATTGAAGATGATAATGGTTTAAAAATAATTGCCAGTGAAAAAGTACCAAGTTTAATAAAAAAAGAGGATTATATTATTGAAGTAAATATTAAAGGGGTAAAAAAAGAAGATAAAATAATTTATCAAAGAGGCTAGTATGGGAAGAAAAAAAGGTCAAAGTATATGTATTTTTTCTACGAAAGGTGGAACTGGTTGTAGTATAACTGCACTTAATCTAGC
The DNA here is from genome assembly GCA_029100545.1 of bacterium. Taxonomy (GTDB): domain Bacteria; phylum Bacillota_I; class Bacilli_A; order RF39; family UBA660; genus UBA6448. Next base: position 40,335 of record JAQXPH010000033.1, read on the forward strand.
AGGAATTTTTTCACTTGCAAATAAAAAAGTATTATTAATTGATTATGATTTATCTTTTGGCTCTATAGCTTTAATGCTAAATAAAAATTTTGATAAAACTATATATAATTTTGTGGATGATTATGCTAATAATCGTTTTAAGAGTTTATCTGATTATGTAACACAATATAATGATAATATTTATTTTTTACCTAGTACAAAAGATCCTAGACAAAGTGCTAAAATAAATTTTAATTATATTGAATTAATTATTGAAAAAGCTATTTTTGAATATGACTATGTTATTATTGATACAAATCATGATTTATCTGAAAAAAATGTTTTTTTACTTGACTATGTTGATAGAATTCTTCTTATAATGGAAAATAATCTTGCTAATATAAAAAATATGAGAAGTCTTCTTAAAATATTTGATGATGCAAATATTAAAAATTTTAAAATACTTTTGAATGAGTCAATAAGTTTATATAAAAATTATTTTAGTTTATATGATATTAAAAAAATGATAGATGCTAATATAGATTATTATATTGATAATAGTTTCTTTATAAAAAATATTGATAATTATATTTATGATGGAAGTATTTTAACTTTGGATAAAAGATTTATTAAAACTTATCCTAAAATAAATAAAGTATTTAATTTAATATTAAAAGATATGGAGGAAGAAAATGAGTAATTTAAAAGAACTATTTGATTATAAAAATCCTCCTAAAGATAATAATATTATTAATGATTATGATATCTTTAAAGACAAGAATTTACTTGATAATTTACGTACTAAAATTGTTGAAAATATAATTGATAATAATATTACAAATGATGACAATTTAGATGATTTTTTAAATAATGAGATTAATAAAACTATTGAAGGATATGATTTAACAAATTTAGAAAGAAGTCATTTATATAATTTAATTGAAAATGAAATAAATGGTTATGGTCCTTTAACAGAATTATTAAAAGATGAAAATATTACGGAAATAATGGTTAATTCTCCAAGTGAAATATATATTGAAATAGATGGTAATTTAATTAAAGATGAAAGTATTTCTTTTATTAATGATGCACATATTGTAAGAACTATTCAAAAATTAATTGAACCATTAGGTAGAACTATTGATTCATCTAGTCCAATGGTTGATTCAAGACTTAAAGATGGTTCAAGAATAAATGCAGTTATACCTCCTTTATCTACTAAAGGTCCAGTAATTACAATAAGAAAATTTAAAACATCAATTTCTAATATAGATGAACTTATTCGTTTAGGTTCTCTTACTCCAAATATGGCCTCTTTTCTTGAGGCAGCTGTAAAATCTAAAATGAACATTTTAGTTTGTGGTGGAACTGGTTCTGGTAAAACAACACTTTTAAATATTTTAAGTAGTTTTATTCCAGAAGAAGAAAGAATAATAACGATTGAAGATGCTGCAGAATTAAAACTATCTCAGCCACATGTAATATCACTTGAAACAAGAACTACAAATTATGAAAGTAGTGGCGAAGTAACTATTCGTGATTTAGTTAGAAATTCACTTCGTATGAGACCTGATAGAATAATCGTTGGTGAAGTAAGAGGTGGGGAAGCTTTTGATATGCTTCAAGCAATGAATACTGGCCATGAAGGAAGTTTAACTACACTTCATGCTAATAGTAATATAGATGCTTTACATCGTCTTGAAACAATGGTTTTAATGGCAAATATTGATATTCCAGTAAGAGCAGTAAGAGAATATATATTTAATGCCATTGATCTTGTAATTAATATTGAACGTTTATCTGATGGAAAAAGAAAGATAAGAGCAATTTCTGAAGTAATAGACTTTAAAGATGATGAAATAGTTCTTAATGATATATTTAAATTTAATCAAATTGGTATTACTTCTTCTAAAGAAGTTGATGGACAGTTTATTGAAATCAAAAAAATGCCAAAATGTATAAAGAAAATAGAAAGTTATGGATTTAAAGATATAGAAAAAATATTTAAATAGGAGTTAATATGAATAGCGCAGTAATATCAAAACTAATTATTGAAATTATTATTTGCATAATTTTTGTTATTTGTGCTTTTCTTTTTGTGCGTATATTTTATCAAGTAAAAAATATTAAAAGAATTGAAAATTTTTCTATTTCAAAAAATAATATTAATGAAAATAGTATTTATGATAAACTTTATAAATTTTTTGTAAAATTGTTAAAAAAAATATCTAAATATACTAAAAAATCATATTTTTTAAGTAATTATGCTAAAAAACTTGATAAGTATTTGATTTACAATAAAAATAAAAATATTACTTCTAATGATTTTATTTCACTAAAAATTGTGTATATGTTATTTGTTCTTATTTTATATTTTATTACTTGTATAATTAGAATTGTAAATATTAATTTATTTGTTTCCTTACTTATTTGTATTTTATCATTTTTTATAATAGATATAATTATATATATTGTATATAAAAATAAACGTAATACTATTGAATCAGGTCTTTTACAAGCGGTAGTAATTATGAATAGTGCTTTTAAAAGTGGAAAAAATATTTATCAAGCAATAAATATTGTAAGAACATCTTTATCAAGTCCGATTAAAGAAGAATTTGATATAATTGCTAAAGACTTAAATTATGGTCTTGATTTAACTACTGTTTTTTCAAGATTTTATGACCGGGTAAAGGTTGATGAAATTAAATATATTACATCATCTCTTTCTTTATTAAATAAAACTGGTGGTAATATTGTCTCTGTGTTTAATATGATTGAAAAACATTTTTATGATAAACTAAAAATTAAAAATGAACTATCTTCCTTAACAAGTTCAAGTAAAATGTTATATAGAATTTTAACATTAGTTCCATTTATTTTTGTAATAGTTATTGTTACTTTAAATCCTACATATTTTAATCCATTAATTACAACTAAAATTGGATTAGTTTTAGACATAATAATGCTTTTAATGTATGTAATATATATTATTATTATTAAAAAGGTATTAAAGGTGGAAAAAATATGAAAGTAAATAAATTTTTTAAAAGTATTTATCCAAATATAACAATAAAAAATCTTGAAAATAAATTTTTATATTTATCTTATGATAAAAAAAATAATATTAATTTATTTTTAGGATTAAGGCTTTCTTTAAGTATTTTAGTGTTTATATTAAGTTTATTTATATTTAAAAATGGTTATTTTATTGCTCCAATACTTACTATTGCAATTTATATATTATTTGAATATCTTTTTTTAGATTTAAAAATAAGAAAAAGAGCTAAAATAATAGAAAGTGATTCAATATTTTTCTTTGAAGTATTAAGTCTTACTATTCAAAGTGAAAGAAATTTAAAACTATGTATTGAAACAACTTGTAATGCTATAGATAGTTCAATTAGCGATGAATTTAAAATATGTTTAAAAGAAGTAAAACTTGGAAAAACACTTACTGAAGGATTAGTTGATTTAATGCAAAGAATTCCTTCGAAAAGTGTATGTAATGTTATTTTAAATATTATTGAAGCTAATGAATTTGGAAATAGTATTGAAGGAGCTCTAATTAATCAAGTAAATTATTTAACAGATAAAAGAATTTTGGATATTAAATCAAATATTAATAAAATGCCAATGAAAATATCTATTATATCAGTTTTATTATTTTTGCCTCTTATGTTAATATTAATTATTGGCCCAATTATTATTAATTATATTTTAGGATAAAAAAAATAAAAGCGAATTTGCTTTTATTTTTGTTTGTTAATTGTTCTTGCTTCTCTTGCAGAAATAATAACTTTTTCTCCATTAATTGTTTTCTTTTGAAGATTAGGTTTTTGAACTCTTTTAGTGGCATTTAATGCATGAGATCTATTATTTCCTGATAAAGGTTTTTTATTAGTTATTTTAGTAGCCATAATTTGCCTCCTTTTTTCATTACTTTTAAACTTTACCATAAATATAGGTAAAAGTCAATTTAAATATTTTTTTCATAAATACTTATATTTATTATTTTTTAAAATTTAATATGTTTATAGATTAATAAAATAAAATGTTATATAATTATTTTATGGAGGTAAAATATGTATCGTTATATAATTGGTATGGTAAAAGAACAAGAGGCTAATTATATTATATTAGAATGTAATAATATTGGGTATTTAATATATGTAGCAAATCCTTATTTATATGAAATAGATAAAGAATATAAAATTTATTTATATAATCAAATTAGAGAGGATGAAAATTCTTTATATGGTTTTAAAAATAAAGAAGAATTAGATTTATTTTTAAAATTGATTAATGTTAAAGGTTTAGGTCCAAAAATGGCAAATGGTTTTTTTGCAACTGGAAGTGTTAATGGCATAATTGATGCAATTAATCGGGAAAATATTTTATATTTAACTAAATTTCCTAAAATTGGTGAAAAAATAGCAAAACAAATAATATTAGATTTAAAAGGTAAAGTTAATGCTCAAGTTAGTGATGAAGATAATAAATCCGAAGAACTTTATGAAGTATTAGAAAGTCTTGGCTATAAAACTTCAGAAATTAATAAAGTAATTAAAAATATTAATCAAGATCAAAGTGTTGAGATGCAAGTTAAAGAAGCTCTTAAACTATTATTGAGGTGAAAATGAAAATAGGAATAGATTTTGATAATACAATTGTAAATACTTCAGAAGTGTCTAAGATGTTTCTAAATGATTATAAACCGGGAAATAATTTAAAAAGTTATCATGAACTTAGTGATGAAGAAGAATTTTCTTTTTTTGAAAAGTATTATGAAGATATTACTAATAATTTAATAATATTTGATAATGTTAAAGAAACATTTAATTTTTTAAAAGAAAATAATATTAAAATTGTATTAATTACCGCTCGTGGTGGAAACTATCCAGAAATTATTGATATTACAAAAAACTTTTTAATAAAAAATGATTTATTATTTGATGAAATGATTTTTGGTGCTTATCCCAAAGGTAAAGAAGCTAAAGAAAATAATTTAGATTTAGTAATTGATGATACAAAAGAAGTAATTGAAAATGTAAAAGAATATGGTATAAAAGGTTTATTATATGGTAGTGATGTAAAAAACTGGCAAGAGGTAGAGGATTATATTAGAAAGGAGGTTTTATGCCAAGAATAGTTGATGCAAATGATCAAAATGAAGAAGTATTTGAACAAAATATAAGACCACAGAAACTTGATGAATATGTAGGTCAAACTGAAATTAAAGAAAACATGCGTGTATTTATTACGGCAGCGAAAATGCGTGGTGAAGTGTTAGATCATACATTATTATATGGTCCTCCAGGACTTGGAAAAACCACACTTGCTCATATTATTGCTAATGAGATGGGAACTAATATTAGAACTACCTCTGGTCCTGCGATGGAAAAACCTGGTGATCTTGCCGCTGTTTTATCATCATTAGAACCTGGAGATGTTCTTTTTATTGATGAAATACATCGTCTTCCATCTTTTATTGAAGAAATTTTATATCCAGCAATGGAAGATTTTGAACTTGATTTAGTAATTGGTAGTGAGGGAAAAAGTAAAAGTATAAAAATTGATTTACCACCTTTTACTTTAGTAGGTGCTACAACAAGAGCAGGAGATTTAACTTCTCCTTTAAGAGATAGATTTGGAATTGTTAATAAACTTGAATATTATTCTTATGAAGAACTTGCTGGCATTATAAAAAGGACTTCAAAAGTACTTAATATGGAAATTTCTGATGATGCAGCTTTAGAACTTGCTAAAAGAAGTCGAAAAACACCAAGAATTGCTAATCGTTTATTTAAAAGAGTTAGTGATTTTGCACTTGTACTTGGTAATGGTAAAATAACTTTAGATATAACAAAAGATGCTTTAAAAAGATTAAAAGTTGATGAATATGGCTTAGATAGTATTGATATTGAATATTTAAAAAGTTTAATTGAAAAATTTAATGGTGGACCAGTAGGGGTTGAAACAATTGCAACATCTATTGGAGAAGAAGTAAGTACTATCGAAGATGTAGTTGAACCATTTTTACTTCAAGAAGGATTTATTAAAAGAACAAAAAGTGGTAGAGTAGCTACAGATAAAAGTTATGAACATTTAAAAATAAGTCATAACAAAGCATTATTTTAGAAAGGTAAATTATGATAGAAAAAATAATTAGTATTATTATTATACTTATATTAGCATATATATTAAATTTGATTTTAGAAAAATTAATTAATAAATTAATTGATAAAAAAAATAATAAAAATTTAAAAACAACTTTAATTTTTTTTAAAAAAGTAAAATCAGTAATTATTTTCTCTCTAGGAGTAACACTTTGTTTATCAAAATTTGAAATGTTTAAATCACTTTCTGTTACATTATTAAGTGCAGTAGGTATTTTAACAACTATTTTAGGACTTGCCGCTAAAGAAAGTTTAGGTAATTTATTTGGAAGTATAAGCATTTTATTTTCCCATCCTTTTGAAGTAGGAGATAGAGTTAAAATAATTGAAAAAGATATATCTGGTACTGTTTTAGAGGTATCAATGAGACATACTATTATACTTGGTTATAATAATCAAAGATATATAATTCCAAATAGTATTTTAAATACACTTACAATTGAAAATAGTGATTATACTGAATCAGAAACTTGTCTTTTCGCTGATTACGGTATTTCTTATGAAAGTGATATTGATAAAGCAATTGCTATTATAAAAAAGGAACTTAATAAGTTTGAAAAACCTAATATAAAAAATATTGAATATCCTAAAGTAAGAGTATATAAATGGGAAAGTTCTTCGATAATATTAAGAGCATGGGTATGGGGAAAAGATATTTTTCAAAGTTATGATAATTTATATAAATTAAATTATAATCTAAAAAAAGAGTTTGATAAAAATAATATTGAGATTCCTTATAATCATCTTAATGTTATTATGGAAGATGATAAAGATAAAAAATAAATAATAAAATGAAAAAAAATAAAACTACCAAGATAATTTATACATTTTTTGGTAGTTTTTTATTATTTTAATTTTTTTCTATCTGGAGTTTTCAAAACATTTTCGTTCGGGATAATTTATTACTCGCACCATCCGGGAGCGAGAAACATTTTCTTATTAAAGCACTCTTTTAAATGCAATAATAATGTACTTTATTTTATGAAGAAAGTCATTAGTTTGTCATAAAACCTAAAAAATTTCATTTGCATTGTTGTTAATAAATTTTTAAACATAATTAGTTAAAAAAATTACACATACTAATATATCTATAAAAGCATCTAATAAGATAAAAATACAAAATAATATAATTGACACTTATTAGTTTTTATTATATTATTTTTATAGGGTGAATAGTGTGAATAAAGCATATAAATTTACATATATATTTTTACTTTGTATGGTTATAATATTACTTGCTATTTTGTTAATATGGTTTACAAAAACATATAAAGTAAGTTTTGATACAGATGGTGCACAGAATTATGAAATTGTATTAGTTAGACCTGCGAAAAAGGTTGAATTACCACCAGATCCAGTAAAAGAAGGATATATTTTCGAAGGTTGGTATTTAAATGATAATTATTTTGATGTAGATACCTTAATATTCGAAGATATTACATTAAAAGCTAAATGGAAAAAAGTTACATAAAAAATATCATTAGTTAAGTTCTAATGATATTTTTTTAATTAATTTAATTTGATACCATCTATGCAAGTATCATAAATCCATTGTTTTAATTCTTGCATATTTCCACTTTCATAATATCTAATAAGTTTTTCATAAAATGTTTCTTGATTTTCTTGTGCTATTGTTATAATTCCACATCCATTATCTATCATAATTTTATTAGCAAATAACATTGCAACTCTTTTGTTGCCATCAATAAATATTTGTCTTCTCATTAATGATAGCATTATTTCAATCGCAATTTCAGTTTTAGTTTTATTTTCTTGATTTAATAAAGCTTCTAATTCTTCTTTTATTTGACTTTCAATAGGAAATTGAGGTTTCCAACTTGTCCCACCAATATTAACTGGAGTTGTTCTTATTTTTCCTAATTCTTGGTCTAATACTAATTTATCCGCAACTAATTTATGAATATGACATAATGTATTATAATCATAATCAATATCATTATTTTCTAATATGAACTCCTAAGCATATTTTAAATTATTAATAGCTATGATTTTGTCAACAGTAAGCCCATTAACAATACCACCATCATAGATTACTTGTGTTTCAGAATATGTAACTTCAATACCCTCTAAATTAGCGCTTTTCCATATATAATCAACAATATTTCTTTTAGCAATAAATATATTTTGTTCTCTTGTTAAATTAAATTTATTTTCCATATTTTTTTCCTTTCTTTATATTTAAATGATACTATAGTTCTAATGATATTTTTTTTATTAATTCTAAATATTTTTCTTTTTCTTTTTCTAAATCATTAATATTTTTTCTTTCAAATCTAACAGTTAAAACAGGCCCAGTATTACTTTGTCTAATTAAAGTAAAACCATCTTCATAATCAATTCTAATTCCATCTATAGCATTATATTTAATATTTTTATTATCAAGATATTCTTTTAATTTATCAATAATTAAACTTTTATTTTCTTCTTTAACTTCTATTTTAATTTCAGGTGTATGATAATATTTAGGTATTTTTTCTACCATTTGTGAAAAAGTTTCATTACTTTTTGAAAGCATTTCAATTATTCTAAGTCCATTATATATTCCATCATCTGTTCCAATCCATTTATCTAAAAACCATAAATGACCAGAAAATTCTCCTCCAAAGTCTAGTTTTTCTTCATTTATTTTAAGATTCATATAAGAATTTCCAGTTCGATAGACTTCACAAGGTATATTTAATTTTTCCATTTCATCAATAACTGCTTTAGAACATTTTACATCCATAATAGCATGTCTATTTTTTAAATTTGGATTTAAATATTTATAAATAGTAATCATTACATTATCAATTGGAATAAAATTACCTTTATTATCAATTACTCCAACTCTGTCTGCATCTCCATCAATACCAATTCCTATATCATAACCACCATTTAATACTTCTTTTTTTAGCATTTCCATATTTTCCTCAACTGAAGGATCTGGATGATGATTAGGAAAATTGCCATCACTTTCACCATTAATTATTTTATATTCAATATCAAACTCTTGTAAAATTTTATCTAAAATAATAGCTCCAGTTCCATTACCTGGATCAAATACAGCTTTTATTTTTTTATTACCTAAATTGATACTTTCTTTAATTTTATTTATATAGCTATTAAAATTATCGTTATATTTTTTATATGTACCTTTTTCATTAGTAAAATTACCTTTTAAAGTAAAATCTTTAAAATCAAATATTTCTTTACCACAAGCATTGCCTTTATAACTAAAAGATATTTTAAAACCATTATATTCTTTTGGATTATGAGAGGCAGTAATCATAATACCATTTTTAATATTCAATAATTTTTTATAATAATAATATATTGGCGTAGTACATAATCCTAAATCTATAATATTTGCACCAGAACTAAGAAGACCCTCAATTAAATTTTTATTTACTTCTTCGGAAGAAAGTCTATTATCATGACCTATAATTACTTTTTTATCATCTATATAACTTGCAAAACTTTTTCCTATTATGTAAGCATCTTCATTATTTAAATCATCTGGATAAATTGCTCTAATATCATATTCTCTAAAAATAAATTTTTTCATATCATCACCATAAATATTATAACAAATTTAATAAATATTTTAAATAAATATTTACATTTAATAACATCTTTGATATATTTAAGTTGCTCGTAAAAAAGAAAAATATTTTTCATATTTTTATGAGTTTTTTAATGGTAAAAATCACATTAGAAAGGATAACTTGAAAAAATATAAAATAGTAATAATTATAATAGTGATTTTTATAACTATAGAAGTAAAAGCAATTAGTCTTAGTAATAAAAATGGTTCATTATTTAGAAATTTATGTTCAAATGATGGAAAAATATATGAAATTAAATTTATTAATTTACAAGAAAGAGAAAGTTATTTTTTACTTCCTTTAGAAAAATTTAACATTGATTTAAAAACTTATGAATATTCTTCACTTGAAAAAACTAATTTTCCTTTAGATTTAAAAGATTATTATTTATCATTTATTGAATTTAAAAATAAATATAATTTAAATTTTTATGTTTATCATGGTTTAACTCAAAGACTTATTTGGAATTATTTATATCCTGATAAAAACTTTAGATTTTGTGATGATAATAAAAAATATTATGATTTTTATGAAAATGAATATAATGAAGTTAAAGAAAAAATAGAAAATGTTATTAATGGTCCAGAATTTTTTAAAAATATAAACTATCAATTACCTAATAAAGAATATATATATGAATTTAAATATTTAGATAATTATTATGTATATGATAATGGTGGACTTGATGTAAAACTAATAAATAATAAACTTTATATAAAAGGAGAAAAAGGAAGTTATAAAATATTATTTAAGAAAAATAAAGTAGTTTATAATGATATTTTATTTAATTATTTAGTTACGGATGGACAAAATTATGTCTTTAGTGCTAATAATTATAATGATGTAACTTATGAAATGAATATAATAATAGATAATTATAATTTAACTATTATGGTTACTGATAATGAAGAAAGTTTAAATAAATGTATAACTTTAACAAGTGAAAGTGAAAGTAATGTATTTTGTGCAAATGAAAATAATTTAATTAATATTAGTCTTTTAAAAGGAAAATATATAATTACTTATAATGAAGATGATTTATATAAAGAAAAAAGTATTACAATAAATCTTGATAAAGATAATTTAATTAAATTAAACTTAGAAAGAAAAAATGCTATAGAAAAAGATAATCTTATAAAAGATGATATTAAGTTAGATAATAATATTAATGAGGAATATACAGATAATATTATATTTGAAAATACATTATCTATTAATAATATAATTTATATTATTATATTTTTAATTATAATTTCTACTGGAGTTATTTTTGTTAGAAAGAAAAAATAAAATAGGTTATTTAATTATAATAATAATTATATTGTTATGCTTTAATAAAACAAAATATTTAAAAAATGATACTAATATTTTTATATTTGATAATTATAATAATACTTTTGATATTTATTTAAAAATACCTAAAATAAATTTTAAAAAAACATTTAATGATAAATCTTCTTTAAAAGATAATATTATGTTATCACCTTATTCTAAAATAAAGAATAATAAAAGTACAATTATTATATTAGGTCATTCAGGATATGCAAAAAATGCTTTTTTTAATGATTTAATTAATTTATCTATTAATGATGAGATATTTATTAAATATTTTGGAGTTACTTATAAATATATTATATTTGATATTGAATATATAACTAAAAAAAGTAGTTATATAATAACTTATGAACAAAATTATTTATATTTAGTAACATGTGATTTATTTAATTTAAATAAACAAATTGTAATTAAAGCAAAATGTATAAAATAATTACTTTTTTATCAATATAATTTTGAAAGGATATGATATGAGTAATTATAAAGTTGATATAACTGGAATTAATACAAGTACTTTAAAATGTTTAACTCATGAAGAAAATATTAAATTATTTAAACTATATCAAAATGGAGATTTAAAAGCAAAAGATGATTTAGTAAATGGTAATTTAAAATTAGTTTTATCTGTATTAAAAGGATTTAATAAAAAAGGTATTAATCAAGATGATTTATTTCAAGTAGGAGTTATTGGTTTAATAAAAGCTATTGATAATTTTGATTTATCTTATAATTTAAAATTATCTACTTATGCTGTACCTTTGATAGTTGGAGAAATAAAAAAATATTTAAGAGATAATACCCAAATGAGAATAGCAAGAAGTATAAAAGATGATGCTTATAAAATACTTAGGTTTAAAGAAGAATATATAAATAAATATGGAAAAGAACCATTAAATAGTGAAATATCAAAGGCATTAAATATAAGTGAAATTGATATAAGTTTTGCTTTAAATGCTTTAAAAGAACCAATGAGTATATTTTCTCCAATATATTCTGATGGGGGAGATACAATTTATTTAGAAGATCAAATCGCAGATACTAAAGAAAAAAGTTTTGATAAAGATATGATGATATCATTATATAAAGCTTTAAAAAAAATTAAAGAAAGAGAAAAATCTATTTTAATGGAAAGATATGTTGTTGGTAAAACTCAAACTGAAATAGCAAATGATTTAAATATATCACAAGCACAAGTATCTAGAATAGAAAAAAATGCTCTTATAAAAGTTAGGAGACTTATTAAATGATAGCATTATGTTTACAAATATATTTTGCAAGAATACTTGATGTAACATTAAGTACAATTAGAACATTTTATACATTAAAAGGAAAAACTATTTTTTCTTCAATATTATCTTTTTTTGAAGTATTAATTTGGTTTTTGGTGGCAAGGCAAGCTTTAAATGTAGATTTAGATTCTTTATGGATACCAATTAGTTATTCACTTGGTTATGCTACAGGAATATTAATTGGCTCTTTTATATCAAATAATTTTATAAAAGGTATTGAAAATGTAACTATTATTACTAAAAAGAAAAATGATATTTTAATTAATACTTTAAGAAATAATGGTTTTGGTATATCTATAATTGATTTAAAAAATGATTTTGATAATGTAAAAAAACAAATGCTTATTATTGAAGTAGATAAAAGGTATTTAAAAAAACTAATAAAAATTGTAAAATCAATTGATAAAGAAGCATTTATTTCAATTAGTGAAACTAAACAAATTGAAAATGGTGTATTAAAAATTAATAAATAATATTGGAAAATAAAAAAAATTATGCTATTATATTTGTGGTATGGTAGGAAAATAAGTTATGGAAAATAAAAAAAATAAATTAGATAAAAAAAGTATTTCAATTATTATAATAGTAGCAATTTTTCTAGTTATTATAATGGCAATAACTTTTGCTTATTTTGGTAATTTTTTTGTAAATCTTGGTAATATGTTAAATGTTAATTTATCTGCTGGAGAATTATCAAATGCTTATTTAAATGCAACAAATACATCATTTTCTATTGATATTGATCCTGAAAATATGAGTGAAGATAATGCAGGTAATTTTGTTATAACTAATGAGTCTAGTTTAAATGTATTTTTAGATGCAGGTACAACTAGTTTTGGAGTTAAATGTACTTATGATATTATGTTTGAATATGATAGTACTTCAAGTATTTATGGTAAAGAGCCAACTCCAGTAAGTGATGGAGCAACAAAAGAATTTACTTTACAAGCAAGTGGACCAACTACTTTTTCTAATTTTTTTAAAGAAGAAACAAATTTTGCTTATGATAGTAATTGGAGTTCTAATCCATATAGAAGAACTATTGCAAGTAATGTAGAAATTATAAATACAAGTTCAAATAATCCTATAGTTCAAACATGGATTTTTACAAATAAATTTTATAATTTAGATTTAGATCAAACAGCTCTTGCTAATAAAAAATTTAAAGGTAGATTTTATGTAGATAATACTCATTGTGAAACTACCCAAATTGCTAATGATAGTGAAACTTTATATGCATTAGTACAAAATAAATATAATGAAGGAAATACTTTTGTAAAACTTTATGATGGAGAAGGATCTGATTCCTATGCTAATCCAGTATACTATTATAATGGCGCAGTACAAGATAATAATGTTTATTTTGCGGACCTATGCTGGAAAATGGTTAGAACTACCGATACTGGAGGAGTTAAATTAATTTATAATGGAACGCCAAAAACAATTACCAAACCAATACCTATAGAAGAATCACAGTATCTAAATGTATCGAATGATGCAAACTACCCATATACATTTGATAGTACTAATAAAACATGGACAAGTACTAATAAAACTAATAGTGCCACCGGTACAATAACATTTACTGTAGCAGAAGCAGGTGATTATTTTCTATCATATACCGTTTCTTCAGAGGCAAATTGGGATAAAGCAATATTTTATAAAGATGGTACAACGCTTGGTACTTACAGTGGTGAAGCAAGTGGAAGCATTACTCTAGATGGTCTTACAACCTCAAATGTAATAAAAGTAGAGTATACAAAAGATTCATCGGGAGCAATTGGTAGTGATAATGTAGTCTTTAGTTTGGATAAACCCTCTGGTAATTCATATTTAACATGTAATAATACTGGAACTGATTCTCAAATAGGAACAAGTTCATTTAATGGTAGTTATGATTCTCTAGCATATGTAGGTTATATGTATAATACAGAGTATACTTCTTCATCTAAAACAAGATCACAATTATCTAATATAGTATTTGGTAATTCATTTACATATTCAGGTGGCACGTATACACTTGCTGATACAATGACAGTAGCAACTTGGTCAAGTGGTTATAATACAATAAATAATAATCATTATACGTGTTTTACTACGGGTACTACTTGTCCGTCTTTATATTATGTACATTATGCTGATTCTTCAAATGCATATTATATAACGCTTACGGGTGGTAAATCAGTAAGCGATGCTTTAAATGAAATGTTATATGTAGGTGATGTAAATAAAACTAATTCAATAATAAAAACATATATAGAAACATGGTATGAAAATAATATGACAGCATATACATCATCTCTAGAAGATACAACTTATTGTAATGACCGAAGTATAATAAATTTAAATGGCTGGAATCCAAATGGAGGAAGTACAACTGGTTATTTACAATTTAAAAATTATAATGATAATTATAGTTTAGTATGTGGTAGTGTTACAGATCAATTTAGAGTAGGAAATACAAAAGCACCACTTAAATATCCAGTAGGTTTACTTACAGCCCCAGAAGTATTGCTAGCTTATAAAGATGCAAATTATAGCACATATTATTTAAATACAGAACAGATTTATTGGCTTGGGTCCCCTAGCTACTTCATCAACAAAAACAGCAATGCTTACGTGCGTCTCGTCAGTAGTTCGGGCAACCTGAGTAACAACTACGTGAACGATTCTATCGGGGTCCGCCCGTCCGTTTCCTTAAAACCTGGCACCGAATATATTTCAGGAAATGGGTCATATACTTCACCATTTTTGATAGAATAGGGAATGAAGAAAAGTAGGTGCCACCACCTTTACACTAGAAAGTCCTCGCGAAAACCCTTTCGCGAGGCGCCGAAGTAAAAAAATTAACGCTAAGATAAATAAGAGGGATAAAATCACCGTAAAAAAAGTGAAAAAAATCAACAAAAAAAAGTGTGAATAACATCAATGCAAAAAAAGATAGACATATCTTTTTTTTAGTGTTAAAATAAATATGACATTTTAAGTGGGCTTGCAATCCCACTTTTATTATTAAATAGGAAGTGATATATTTGGAATTTGGTAAATTAACTGAAAAAATTAATATTGCAATTAAAAAAATGGATATATTTGTAGATAATATATCATATAAAAAGAAAGGTAAATATAATTTTTTAGAAATAACTTTAGATAAAGTTGGTGGTATTGATTTAGATGAAATAGTTGATGCAACAAAGATAATTAATCCAATTGTGGATAAATATTGTGATATTGAAGATAGTTATATTTTAGATATATCAAGTAAGGAAAGAGGATAGAAAATGAATAGTAATGAATTAATTAAAGCTGTTAAGCTTGTTACAAAAGAAAAAAATATAAGTGAAGATGTAATTTATGATGGACTTACTTTAGCACTTACTACTGCTTATAAGAAAAATTTTGATTCTAAAACTAATGTAATTGTTAGAATTAATCGTGAAACTGGAGATATTAAAGTTTATTCTTATTTAGTAGTTGTTCCTGAAATTGATGAAGGTAGTGAAAGTGTTGATGAAGAAGGAAATACTATAAATATTCCTCCTGAAATTAATATTGATGCTCAAATTCTTTTAGAAGATGCTATTAAAATTGATCCAAATGCAAAAGTTGGCGAAACAATTGAAGTTGAGGTAACTCCTAAAGATTTTGGAAGAGTAGCTGCGGGTACTGCTAAACAAGTATTAACTCAAAAAATTAGAGAAGCTGAAAAAGAAAGTATCATTAATGAATTTAATGATAAAGAAGGCGAAGTAATGGTTGGAATGGTTGCTCTTGAAGACCAAAAAAACTATTATATTGATTTAGGTAGAACTAGAGGAATGCTTCCTAAAAGTGAAATTATTCCAGGTGAAAAAATTACTATGGGTTCTAATATTAAAGTATATTTAACTAAAGTTACTTTAGGAGCAAAGGGACCAGTTATTATGCTATCAAGAAAACATTATGGTTTTGTTAAAAGATTATTTGAACAAGAAATACCTGAAATTATTAATGGAACAATTGAAATATATGCTGTTGTTCGTGAGCCTGGTATTAGATGTAAAGTAGCAGTATATTCAAATAATCCTAAAATAGATGCAATTGGATCATGCATTGGTGAAAAAGGATGTAGAATTGCTGGTGTTTTAAAAGAACTTGGTGATGAAAGAATTGATTTAGTTTTATATAATGATGACCCAGCTGAATTTATTAAAAATGCTATGGTTCCTGCTAAAGATGCTATTGTAAATATTCTTGATGAAAAAGAAAAGAAAGCTTTAGTAATTGTAAGTGATGATAATTTATCTTTAGCTATTGGTAAAAAGGGAAGTAATATTAAACTTGCATCTCGTCTTACTCATTATTATCTTGAAATTAAAACTTTAAGCCAAGTAAATGAGGAAGGAAATAAATAATGAAAAAAATACCTTTAAGAACATGCGTTGTAACGAAAGAAAAATGTGAAAAACGTGATTTATTAAGGGTTGTAAGAACCCCTGAAAAAGAAGTTATATATGATGAAAGTGGTAAAGCAAATGGAAAAGGGGCATATTTAAAAAAAGATATTGATGTAATAAATAAAGCTAAAAAAAGTAAAATATTAGATAGAGTTTTAGAAGTATGCGTACCAGATGAAATATATGAAACTTTAGTTAGGAAGGTAAATAATGAATAATAATAGACCTAATAAAGAAGAATATTATATGGCAATTGCTCATTTAGCCTCTCTTAGAAGTACATGTTTATCTCGAAAAGTTGGAGCAATAATTGTTAAAGATGATAATCCTATTTCATTTGGTTTTAATGGTCCTGCTAGAGGGGTTACGCATTGCGAAGATTTAGGCGGATGCCGAAGAAGGGCTATGAGTGATTATGCATCAGGTAAATATTTAGAATTATGTCCAGCTTCTCATGCCGAACAAAATGCAATTGCTTTTGCCGCAAGACATGGTATATCAATTGTAGGTGCCACTGTTTATGTAAATACTTTTCCATGTAAAGATTGTATGAATTCAATTATTAATAGTGGTATTACAAAAATTGTTTATGATGCAAATTATGATGCTTCCTTATCAAAAGAAATTGTTAATAATACAAATATTGAAGTTGTTAAATATGAAGGAAGATCTTTACAAGAAATATTAATTGAAATGGGATATATTAATATAGAAGAAAAAACAAAATCTAGATAAAAGAAAGGATGGGATATCTATGAATATTAAAGATTATGCAAAGGATGTAAATTTATCAGTAGCGGAAGTATTAAGAAAATGTAGTGAACTTGGTATAAAAGCAGATGCAAATGCTATTTTATCTGATGATGATATTATTATGCTTGATAATACTATTAATTTAATTAGTACAAATAAAGAAACTACCTATGAAGAAGAAGATCAAATCGATGATGTTATTGAAAAAGTTTTACAAAGTGAAAATATTGATAAAACTGATTCTCTTGTTGCTACTGCTAAACAAAAATTAAAGAAAAAAGATAGTAATAATAATGAATTTAAAAATTTAAAAAAGCAAATGTATAAAAATAAAACAAAATTAATGAGTAATAGTAAAGAAGATAACATTGTTTTATATGAAAATAATATGACAGTTGCTGATTTTGCTAATGTTTTAGGAGTATCTTCAAACGATATAATTAAAAAATTAATGAGTTTAGGATTAATGCTATCAATTAATGCACCAATTGATTTTGAAAATGCTGAAATTGTTGCTCTTGATTATAATAAAACACTTAAAAGAAAAGAAAGTCAAGATATCTCAGATTTTGATAATTACGAAGTAATAGATAATGAAGAAGATTTAGTTTCAAGACCTGCTATTGTAACAATAATGGGACATGTTGATCATGGTAAAACAACACTTCTTGATTATATTAGATCTTCAAATATAGCCTCTAGTGAAGCTGGAGGAATTACACAAGCAATAGGTGCTTATCAAATTACCAAAGATAATAATAAAATTACATTTATAGACACTCCAGGTCATGCTGCTTTTACTCAAATGCGTGCAAGAGGTGCAAGTGTAACTGATATTGTAATTATTATTGTGGCAGCTGATGATGGTGTTATGCCTCAAACAAAGGAAGCAATCGATCATGCTAAAAGTGCAGGTGTACCAATCATTGTTGCTGTTAATAAAATTGATAAACCAGATTCAAATATTGAAAGAGTTTATACACAAATGGCTGAGGAAGGTATTACTCCAGAAAGTTGGGGTGGAGATTATCCATTTATAAATATTTCTGCTAAAACTGGCGAAGGAGTTGATAAACTTCTAGATACAATACTTGCTATTGCAGAAGTTAAAGAACTTAAAGCAAATCCATCAAGATATGCTTTAGGTGCTGTTATTGAAGAAAAACTAGATAAAAATGTTGGTGGTATAGCCTCATTTTTAATCCTTAATGGAACACTTCGTTTAGGAGACCCTGTTGTTGTTGGTACAACATATGGAAAAGTAAGAACAATGAAAAACGATAGGGGAGAAAATATTGTTGAAGCTGGCCCATCTACCCCTGTAGAAATAACAGGACTTAATGATACACCTAGAGCCGGAGATAAATTTATGGCATTTGAAACAATTGAAGAAGCAAAAAGTGTTTCTATCAAAAGAAAAAATGCTGAAGATGCTAAAAAAGGTGAAAAGAAATCACTTTCTCTTGATGAATTATTTGATAGCATAAATAAAGGTCAAAAAGAAATAGCTGTAGTTTTAAAAGCTGATGTTAGAGGTTCAGAAGAAGCAGTAAAAAATTCATTAGAAAAAATTAAAGTAGAGGATGTTAGAGTAAAAATTATAAGAAGTGGTATAGGACCTATTTCTGAAAGTGATATAGTTCTTGCTAGTGCTTCTAAAGCAATTGTTATTGGATTTAATGTTGTTCCATCTTCTGATGCAAAAGATATGGCAAAAGAATATGGAATTGATATAAGACTTTATACAATTATTTATAAATTAGTCGAGGACATTGAAGCAGCTTTAACTGGAATGCTTGATCCTAAATTTGAAGAAAAGAAAATTGGTGCTTGTGAAGTAAGACAAATTTTCAAATTTTCTAAAGTTGGTAATATAGCAGGAGTATACGTTACTGAAGGCTTAGTAAAAAATAATGCAAATGTTCGAGTTATTCGTGATTCAACTGTTTTAGTCGACACTAAAATATCTTCAATTCAAAGAGGCAAAGATCAAGTAAAAGAAGTTAAAAAAGGCTTTGAATGTGGTATAACTTTAGAAAAATATGATGACTTTAAACCAAAAGATATCTTTGAAGTTTATGTAATGGAGGAAATAAAACGTGCCTAGTCTAAATGTAAAAAGAATAGAAAGTGATATTGAAAAATATATTCCACTTATTATTCAAAGAGAATGTCATGATGAATTAATTAAAACTATTACTATAACAAGTTGTAAACTTTCTAAAGATTTTAGTTATTGTAAAGTTTATTTTACTTCTCTTTCACCTTTAAGTAAAAAAGAAATTGAAAAAGAAGTAAATGAAGCAAGTTCATTTATAAGAGGTAAACTTGCTGGTTTAATTGATGCAAGAAGTATACCTTTTTTAGAGTTTACCTATGATGAAAGTATTGAATATGGTAATAAAATAGAAAATATTATTAAAAAAATACATGAAAAAGATAATAAAGATAGTTTAGATTAAATTATCTTTTTCCTTGTTTAAGAAAGGTAATTTATGGATGGAATAATTTTAATAAATAAAGAAATTTATAAAACAAGTAGAGATGAAATAAATACTTTATGTCATATATTTAATACAAAAAAAATTGGCCATACCGGTACTTTAGATCCAATTGCTACTGGTGTTTTAGTGGTTTGTATTAATAAATATACAAAACTTGTAAATATTTTAATGAGTTTAGAAAAAGAATATATTGCTAAAATAAAATTAGGTATAAAAACTGATACTTTAGATATTACAGGTAATATATTAGAACAAAGAAAATGTAATGTTACTAAAAAAGATATTGAAAAAGTTTTAAAAAGTTTTATTGGTATTTATAAACAAACTATTCCTCTTTATTCTGCGAAAAAAATTAATGGTAAAAAACTATATGAATATGCAAGAAATAATGAAAATGTAAAATTACCTACTAATGAAGTAGAAATATATGATTTAAAATTAATATCTTTTGAAAATGATGAAATAACTATAAAATGTAATGTTTCAAAAGGAACTTATATTCGTAGTTTAATTCAAAGTATTTGTGATAGTTTAAATGTAATTGGAACTATGTCAAATCTTATAAGAACTAAACAAGGTAAATTTGATATAAATGATTCTTACACTATTGAAGAAGTTAAAAATGGTAATTTTAAATTATTAAAAGCGAAAGATATTTTAAATTATAAAATATATAATCTTAATGATTTAGAATATAAAAAAGTAAAAAATGGTAATCATATATTTATAGATAGTAATGAAGAAAATTTAATTTTAACATATAATGATAATGAACTTGCTATATATAAAAAAAGTAAAGATATGTACATTCCGAGTATAATGTTAATTTAGTTTACTTGCATTTTAAATATTAACATGCTAAAATTAAAGAGAATAAAGAGGTGTTTACTATGAAAGAATTTATTGTAAATTTATATGCAAATAAGTATTTTCCTATATATTTAGGTATTATAATTATAGTATTACTTATTGCATTTTTTATTGTATTCTTTTTAGGAAAAAAAGATCAAAAAAAGATTGAAGAAACTCAAAGGCTTAATAAAGAAGATTTGCAAAAAGGTAATGTTAAAAATGTAAGTAGCGAATCAAATAATAGTGTGGTAGTTCAAAGTAATATTGTAAATGATTCTAAAAATAATAATGTTGAAGTTAAAAATGATAATATTCCTGTAACAAATAATACTACAAATGAAAATATAAATGCTGAAAAAACTCCAATTGTAAATAGTGCAACACAAATAACAAATAATGTACCTAATAAGCAAATTGTTGAAGTAGATAATACACCAAAAGTAAGTACTCCTACTCAAAGTAGTATTAATAATACTTTACAAAATCAAACACCAAGTAGTAATGAAGTAAAAACTAGTTCACAAAGTTTAAATGAAAATATTATATCAATAACACCTGTTCAAAATAAACAAGTTAATAATCCTACAAATAATAGTATAAATAATAATTTAATATCTAATATAAATGAGGTAAAAACAGTTAATCAAAAAGATATCGTAATGCCTGAAGCAGAAAAAACACCAATTAATTTTAATAGTGAAATAAAAAAAGAAACTCAACAAAATAATGATGATGATTCATATAAAGCCTCAAGTAGTAAATTAGATAATTCTAGTCAAAACGCTTTGAATCGTTTTCAAAATATTGCTTCTTCAATTGATAAAGAATTAACTGAACTTGAAAACAAACAAAAAACATTTAATCAAAAAAATACTATTATTGAAAATAATAATTTAAATATTAGTAATGAACCTATTAAGGAAGAACCTAAAGTAGTAGAAGAAAAAAAAGAAAGTAATACAACTGTAGTAAATAATGTTTATAGTTCAGTTTATGTACCTAATAAAAATGTTGTTGAAAATAAAGATGTTCAAATTGATAATAATATAGATTATGATGAAACAATGAGTATTGAACTTCCTAAATTAAAAGAAGAACCAATTTTAAAAGATGAAGAAAAAGATGAGTTTAAATTTATTTAAAAAACTTATCTTTTTTATTTTACATTTAAAAATTATATTTATGTAAAGTGTCATTGCCAATAGGTGCTGATTATATTTATTTTGGTAAAGAAAAAATAGTAGGAAAACAAATTGCACATTAAGAAAAAAAGTAAAAATTAATGTGATATAATTAATAAGATATGAGGAGAAGTGTATATTGTATATACCTGGATTAACCGGAAATTTCTTTGAATCAAAATTTCCAAGAAAAATAGGGGAAGAAAGTATTAAAAGAGGCTATGATTTCTTGTTTAGTCATAATCAAGGTTCCTTTCAAATAATTGACTTCCCATTTTTAAGAGAGAATGGAAAGTTGAAATCAAAAACTAAGGGTGCTACTTATGAAAAGTTTGAGGATTGTGTTTTTGATATAGATAGATTCTGGGGTACTGCTAAATATGATTTCGCTGAATGATTTAAAATAAAAAAATTTTTTTTATGAAATAGGAGGAGAGAATGAAAAGACCAATTATTATCGCTGGACCTTGTGCAGTTGAGTCAGAAGAACAAATAATTAGAATAGCAATTGAACTAAAAAAAATAGGTATTGATTATTTAAGAGGTGGTGCTTTTAAACCGAGAACTAATCCAAATAGTTTTCAAGGTTTAGGAGATTTGGGAATAAAATACTTATTGGAAGCTAAAAAGATCACAGGACTACCTATTGTTACTGAATTAATGACCATTGAACAAGTTAGAAAATATGCTGATGAAATTGATATTATTCAAATAGGTAGTAGAAATATGTACAATTACGAACTTTTAAAGGAACTAGGTAAGTATTCAAAACCAATTCTTTTAAAACGTGGAATTAGTGCAACTTATAATGAATGGATTAATGCTGCTAAATATATTAATAATGGAAAAAATGTTATATTATGTGAAAGAGGAATTCGAAGTTTTGATTTGTCTACTAGAAATGTATTAGATATACAAGCGATTCCTTACATAAAGAAAAATACTAATTTTGATATTTTCATTGATCCAAGCCATGCTGCTGGAAACGATTACATGATAGAACCAATGTCATTGGCATCTGTTATTGCTGGATGTGATGGACTTATAATTGAAGTGCATGATAAACCAGAAGAGGCATTATGTGATAAAGAACAGGCAATAACAATTAATACTTTAAAATCTATAATGAAAAAAATAAATAAATTATTGGGTGATTAGTTTATGCCAAAAAAAGATAAGAAAAAAATGCTAGAATTTATTTAAAAAACTTATCTTTTTATTTTACATTTAAAAATTATATTTATGTAAAGTATCGTTGCCAAAAATAATTTTTTTCATTATAATAATTTAAGGTGGTAGTATGGCAAAATATGATGAATCATCAATTAAAATACTTGAAGGCTTAGATGCAGTAAGAAAAAGACCAGGTATGTATATTGGTTCTACTGATAAAAGAGGTCTTCATCATTTAGTATGGGAAATTGTTGATAATGCAATGGATGAAGTTATAAATGGTTTTGGTAATTATATAAAAATAATAATTAATAAAGATAATTCAATTACAGTTGCAGATAATGGTCGTGGTGTTCCTATTGGAATGCATGCTTCAGGAAAAAGTACACCTGAAGTAATTTATACAATACTTCATGCCGGTGGTAAATTTACTGAAGATGGCTATAAAGTTTCTGGTGGACTACATGGTGTTGGTGCATCTGTTGTTAATGCATTAAGCAAGGAAATGACTGTTGTAATATATCGTGATGGAAAAATTAGTGAAATAGATTTTGAAAATGGTGGTAAAGTAAAAAATCCTTTAAGAACTATTGGAGAAAGTAAAAAAACTGGAACAATAGTTAAATTTAAACCAGATGATGAAATATTTAAAAATTTAAATTTTTCATATACAACAATTTGTGAAAGAATGCAAGAAAGTGCTTTTTTACTTCCTGGTCTTACTATTGAAGTAATTGATGAAGCAGATAAAAAAGAAGTTAAGTATCATTATGATAATGGTTTAACTAGTTTTGTTGAATATATTAATGAAGATAAAACTCCACTTCATAAAGTAATAAGCTATAATGGAACAAAAAATGATATTGAAGTTAGTGTTGCACTTCAATATACAGATACTTATCAAGAAAATATTTTGTCATTTGTAAATAATGTAAAAACAATTGATGGTGGTTCTCATGAAGTTGGTTTTAAAACGGGAATTACTAAAGCATTTAATGATTATGCAAAAAATAATAATCTTTTTAAAGGTAAGGATTATTCATTAGATGGAGCTGATGTACGAGAAGGACTTACTGCGGTAATTAGTCTTAAAATACCTGAAGAACATCTTCAGTTTGAAGGGCAAACTAAAGGTAAACTTGGTACACCAGAAGCAAGAAGTATTACAGAAAGTATTACATACGACTCTCTTAAATTTTATTTGGAAGAAAATAAAGAAGTGGCATTAAATATAGTTGATAAAGCAATGAAAAGTAAAACAGCAAGAGAAGCTGCCCGAAAAGCAAGAGAAGAAGCAAGAAATGGTAAAAATAAAAGTAAAATAGAAAAAAATTTATCAGGTAAACTTGCTCCAGCCCAAAGTAAAAATTCTAAGATTAATGAACTTTTCTTAGTTGAGGGTAATTCAGCAGGTGGTAGTGCTAAAGGTGGTAGAGATCGTAAATTCCAAGCTATTTTACCATTAAGAGGAAAAGTTATTAATGCCGATAAAGCAGCAAGTGAAGAACTATTTAAAAATGAAGAGATTAATACATTGATATATACAATAGGAGCTGGTGTGGGTCAAAGTTTTGATGTTAGTGAATCAAACTATGATAAAGTTATAATCATGACTGATGCCGATGTAGATGGAGCACATATTCAAATACTACTTTTAACATTTTTCTATCGTTATATGAGACCTCTTATTGAAACAGGACACTTATATATTGCCTTACCTCCATTATATAAACTTGATTATGGTAAAAAAATATTTTATGCTTACACTGATGATGAACTTAATGAAATAAAAAGAAATAACTGTGGAAAATATTCCATTCAAAGATATAAAGGACTTGGTGAAATGAATCCAGAACAACTTTGGGAAACTACAATGAATCCTGAAACAAGAATGCTTATTAGAGTAAATATTAATGATGCTGCTTTAGCAGAAAAAAGAGTTAGCGTTTTAATGGGGGATAAAGTTGAACCTAGAAAAGAATGGATTAATGAAAATGTAGTATTTACTATGGAAGATGATTATAGGGGATAATTTATGGAAAATGATATTTTAAAAAGAATACAAGATTATGCACTTGAAGAAATAATGGGTGATCGCTTTGGTAAATATGCTAAAGAAATTATTTTAGATAGGGCAATACCTGATGTAAGAGATGGTTTAAAACCAGTTCAAAGAAGAATACTTTATGCAATGTATAAAGCTGGTAATACTTGGGATAAAGGGTATATAAAATGTGCCGCAACTGTTGGTGATGTTTTAGGAAAATTTCATCCACATGGTGATTCATCCGTTTATGATGCTATGGTTAGAATGAGTCAATGGTGGAAACAAAATCATGTATTAGTTGATATTCATGGAAATAATGGTTCAATTGATGGGGATCCAGCAGCGGCTTATCGTTATACTGAAGCAAAACTTGCTAAAATAAGTAGTGAATTATTAAAAGATTTAGATAAAGAAACTGTATCGTGGGCACCTAATTTTGATGATCGTTTTTTAGAACCAACAGTACTTCCTGCAAAATTTCCTAATCTTTTAGTAAATGGAGCAAATGGTATTTCGGCAGGATATGCCACGAATATTCCTCCCCATAATTTAGGAGAAATAATTGATGCAACAATTAAAAGAATTGAAAGTCCTAACTGCAGGCTAGAATCAATTTTAGAAATTGTTAAAGGTCCAGATTTTCCAACTGGTGGTATAGTGGAAGGAAAAGATGGAATAATAAATGCTTTTAAAACTGGTAAAGGTAAAGTTATTGTTCGTTCTAAAACAAGATTTAATAAAGAAAAAGGTAAAGAACAAATTATTATTGATGAAATTCCTTTTGAAGTAAATAAAGCTATGCTAGTTGCTAAAATTGATAGTTTAAGAATTGATAAAAAAATCGAAGGTATTAGTGAAGTAAGAGATGAAACAGATAGAGATGGTCAAAGAATAGTAATTGATTTAAAAACTGGTGCTAATAAAGAACTTATTTTAAATTATTTATTCAAAAATACAGATCTTCAAATATCATATAATTATAATATGGTAGCAATAGTAAATAGAACTCCTAAAACATTAGGAATACTTGAAATAATTGATGCATATGTTGAATTTTATAAAGAAGTTATAACTAAAAGAACTACATTTGAACTAAATACTTATAATAAAGAATTTAATATAGTATCAGGTCTTATGAAAGCAATATCTATTTTAGATGATGTAATTAAGGTTATAAGACAAAGTAAAAATAAATCTGATGCTAAAGAAAATTTAGTTAGTACTTTTGATTTTAATACTGAACAAGCTGAAGCAATTGTAACTTTACAACTTTATCGATTAACTAATACTGATATTGTCGTATTAAAAGAAAGAGCAGAACAGTTAAAAGAATTAATTAATAATTGTAATGAAATATTAAATGATGAAAATAAATTAAAAAATGTCATGAAAAGTGAATTAAAAAATGTTAAAAAAGAATATAGTACACCTAGAAAAACAGTTATTAAAGATGAAATAACTGAAATTAAATTTGATTTAAAAGAAATGATACCATCAGAAAATGTAGTAATAGTTATTACAAATGATGGATATGTAAAAAAAGTTCCAATTAAATCATATAAAGCTGCTACTGATGAAACAACTTTAAAACCTGGAGATTATGTTAAAAATATTTTTGAGGTTAATACTAGAAATCATTTATTATTATTTACAACACTAGGTAATTATTTATTTATACCTGCTTATCAAATTAATGAATGTAAATGGAAAGATTTAGGTAAACATATAAATAATATTGTAATGCTTTCTGAAAATGAAAAAATAATTGATTCATTTATATATGATAAGGATAGTTATTTAGTTTTAACAACAAAACAAGGTATGATTAAAAAAGTAATTATGTCTGATTATGAAGTATCAAGATGTAGTAAACCAATGACAGCAATTAAACTTAAAAATAATGATGAATTAGTTAGCGTAAAACTAGATAAGAATAATACTTTAATAGTAACAAATAATAATTATTATTTAATGTTTTCTTCAGATGAAATTCCAGTTGTTGGTGCAAAAGCATCAGGAGTAAAAGCCATTAATTTATCAAATGATTATGTAGTATCTTCAAACCAAGTTGATGAAACAAAAGAATATTTAAATATATTTACTAATTTTAATACCGCTAAAAGGGTTAAAATTAATGAATTAAATAAATTTACTAGAAATAAAAAAGGTAGTCAAATAATCAAGAAAAATAAAACTAAAGATTATAAAACTATTTCGGCATATATTACTGATTCAAAATCAATAAATGTTGTAAAAACTGATTCAGATGTAATTGAAATAAAAAATAGTGATATAAAACTTATGGATACTAATAGTTTTGGAAGTAACTATACTAATTTAAAAGTATTAAATGTATCAGAAAAATATGAAATCATTAAAGGTAAAGAAGATAAAATAGAAGAACCAGAAAAAAAAGAAGAAAAACAAGAACAAATTTCTTTTGATAGTTTTGTTGATAGTTTTAAAATTTAAAAAAGTTCATTTATGGACTTTTTTTTCATATTATTAAGTAGGTGACTATATGAGTAAAAAAGATGAGTTTAAAGAATTTGCTAAAAATAATCCTAATCTTGCTTCATTTGTTGAAAATGGTCAAATGACATGGCAAAAATTTTATGAACTTTATGATATATATGATAGGGATGCAACTGTATGGAATAAATATACTAAAACAAGTTCTGAATCAACTGGTAGTAGTATTGGCAAAATAAATGATTTAATTAAAAATGTTAATATGGACACAATAAAAGAACATATTTCAACTGCTCAAAAAGCATTAGATTTTGTACAAGAACTTACGAGTAAAACAAGTACAAGTACTCCAAAAACTGGGGTTAGTCCTAGACCACTTAATAAATTTTTCGAGGATTAATGAATAAAGAATTATTAATTAAATTTAAAGAAAATGAGAAGTTATTTGATCATTTTAAAGAACATTCATACTATATAAAATATTTAAATAGAACACCTGATTATTTTAATGAATTTTCTAGAAAGATGAAAGAAATATATAAAGAAAGAACAACTGATAAAATAAGTAGTGCAATTGATGGTGTAGAAATGATATCTTCCATAATTGACACAATTAAGTAAATTTTTATTGTAAAATTTAAAACTTTGTGATATCCTTAAAATAGAAAGGATAGGAAATATGAGAAATAATAAAAAAGGTTTTACACTTATCGAACTTTTAGCAGTTATCGTTATTCTAGCAGTAGTTATGCTTATTGCAGTAAGTGCTGTTGGACCATTAATGGCAAAATCTAGGAAAGGAGCTTTAGAAAACGAAGGTATAGCGCTTTCAAATGCTGCGAAAACAGCTTTCCAAGCTGAACAATTAAATGCCAACTCAGCTATTAAAGCTACAAGTACAGTATGTTTTGATCTAGAGTATTTATATAGTCAAAAGTACTATGAAAAAGGCTCTGCACAAGATTATACTGGTTCAGTATTAGTAACATATGCTGGTGGAGATTATACTTATAAAATTTGGATTTCTAATAAAACATATGCTATTTCAGGAAAAGCACCAAATGCTATTAATTTAGACACTGATGTTACTGATGCTACAAGCGCATCAAATAATTGTGGTGGAACTCTTGCAACTGGTAATGTCTATTGTACTGGTTCAGCTTGTACAGTTCAACCATAAATAGTTTTGCTTTACAACTCAAATCAAATGATTTGAGTTTTTTTTATTATTTTGATATACTTTATTTAGTGAGGTAGTAATGATAATAGGTTCACATGTAAATTTTAATAATGGTTTATTAGGATGCGTAAAACAAGCAATAAGTTATGGTGCTAATACATTTA
Organism: bacterium; assembly: GCA_029100545.1. Taxonomy (GTDB): domain Bacteria; phylum Bacillota_I; class Bacilli_A; order RF39; family UBA660; genus UBA6448. The sequence goes on from JAQXPH010000033.1 coordinate 69,484, forward strand.
TGTTTTATACTGGAGCGCCACAAAATACAATTAGAAAAGAATTAGATTTAAATAATGCTAATCTTGCTATGAAGCTAATGGAAAAAGAAAATATTGATATAAATAATATTATATGTCATGCACCTTATATAGTAAATCTTGCAAATAAAGAGATACTTAGTAAGTGGGAATTTAGTATTAATTTTTTAAAAAATGAAATAAATAGATGTGAACAATTAGGCATAAAATATATGGTTGTTCATCCTGGAAGTTGTCTTAAAAATGATCGAAATGAATGCCTTAAAAATATAAGTGATGCTTTAAATTATATTATTAATTATGATACTAAAGTAACTATTTTAATTGAAACTATGGCTGGTAAAGGAACTGAATGTGGTATTAATACTTTAGAAATTAAAACTATACTTGATAATATAATTTTTAAAGATAAAATAGGAGTATGTATCGATACTTGTCATTTAAATGATTCTGGTATAGATTTAAAATATTTTGATGATTACTTAAATGAATTTGATAAATTAATTGGAATTAACAAAATTAAATGTATTCATGTAAATGATAGTAAAAATGTTTTAGGAAGTAAAAAAGATCGCCATGAAAATATTGGTTTTGGTACAATAGGTTTTGATAATTTAATAAATATAATATATCATGACAAATTAAAAAATGTTCCTAAAATATTAGAAACACCTTATATAGATGAATATCCACCTTATAAATTTGAAATAAAAGAAATATATGAAAAAAAATATAATCCATCTTTAAAAGAAGATGTTATATCATATTATAAAAATCTTTGATATTTAGAAAAGTATTCAATATATACTTTTTTTATTTTCTCAAAATTATTTCCTTGATAATGATTTTTATATCTATCTATTTTAAATAAATTAGGATTTTTTAACATATCTTTATAATTTTTTTTAATAAAAGTATAGGTAAAATTAAGTTCACTTTCATTTAAAAAAACATTTTTACTTTTAGCAAATTTATCTACATCATCTTTAGTAATATTTTGCATATATTTATCAATCATATTATACATATTATCACCCTAATATATTGTATGAAATAATAATTATTTTGAATACTAATAATAATGAAAAAATTAAAAATTGTTATTTTATTAATCTTTATTTTTATAAGTATTTATTTTATTATAAATTATAATAAATATCATGAGTATTATTTAAATAGACTTAAATATAAAACTAGTAAAATAGTAAGTCTTAAAAGTGCTCCAAGAGGAAATATATATGATAAAAATGGTATACTACTCGTAGGTAATAAACTTACTAAAAATCTTGTTTTAACAAGTAAAAACGAAGATGAAATAAAAAATATTTTAAAACAAATTAATAAATTATTTCCAAATATAAGTATAAAAACTTTGAATAATATAGTTAATAAAGGATATATTTATGAAGATAAAATTCTTATTGAAGATTTAACTGATGAAATGGTTCAAAAAGTTTTAAATAGTAATATTAATGGTATAACAATTAATGAAGGATATAAAAGATATTATCCTTATAAAGATACTTTAAAAAATATTTTTGGTTCTGTTAATAAAATAACTAAAGAGAATAAAGATTATTATTTAAAAAAAGGTTATGATTTAAATGATGAAGTAGGTGTATCAGGATTAGAATTAGAATATGAAGAATATTTAAAAGGAGTAAAAGCTAAATATAAAGTTAATGCAGATAATTCTCTTACTTTAATTAGTAATGAAAAAAAAGGAAATGATTTATATTTATCTATTGATATTTCTTTAGTAAATAAAATAAATGAAATTATTGATGATGAACTTATTAAAGCAAAAAAAATGCCAAATACTGATTATTTAAATGATACCTATGTAATAATATCAAATCCAAATACAGGCCAAATAATAGCATTTAATGGACAAAGATATATAAATGATGAAACTTTTACTGATATTAGTTTAAATAATATTTTATCATCATTTACTTTAGGATCTGTTGTTAAAGGTGCAACTATATCTATTGGATATAAATATAATTTAATTGATCAAAATAAAAAAATTTTAGATAGTTGTGTAAAACTTAAAAATATTCAAGAAAAATGTTCTTTTCAAAGACTTGGTTATTTAAATGATATTAAAGCATTAGAAATGAGTTCAAATTATTATCAATTTATAATTGCAATTAAACTTACTGGAAAAGAGTATGTAAAAAATATGCAGTTAGATGTTACAAATAAAGAATTTGATATATATCGTAATATGCTTTGCTCATATGGTTTAGGTTGTAAAAGTGGAATTGATCTTCCAAACGAAAAATTAGGTTTAATTGGTGATAAAATAAGTGGAGATTTACTTTTAAATTTAGCTATTGGACAATATGATACTTATACTCCAATAGAACTTATTACTTATATAAATACTTTAGCAAGTAAAGGGGAAAAAAGAAAACCTAGTTTAGTTTCTTTTATTAAAGATAATGATAGGGTAATTTATCAAAATAATTTTGAGGTTATAAATAATGTTGATATAGATAAAAAATATTATGATAGAATTTTCGAAGGATTTTATAATGTTATGAATAAAGGTACTGGTAAAGGTTTTATGAACTATAATTTACATCCTGCGGGAAAAACAGGTACAAGTGAATCATTTTTAGATACTAATAATGATGGAAAAATTGATACTAAAACAATAACTCTTACTATGGCTGGATTTTTTCCTTATGAAAATCCAAAGTATTCAATTATGGTAATATGTCCTCATGCTTCTTATAATAATAGTTCAAATGAATATATTTATTCAATAAGTAGTAAAATAAGTCGAAAAATAACTAATTTATTTTATGAAAATAATGAATATTAATAATATAAATATATTTTTTATATAAAAAAGCATACAAGAAAACATACAGCATAACATACAAGTATTTTTTAGATTTAAATAAATCGATTGTCTTTTAAAAAAAGGTATAATTATAAGTGATTGGTACTTAGGAAACTTTTGAAGCCCTAAGTCAAAATAATAGTTGTCCTAATAAAGAAATTTCAGTTTTTATACTATAAAATAATTTTATATATATTAATTGTTTTTAGATGTACCACAATAATTTATTTATAGATTATATTTATTTAAATTAAAAAAAATATACTTTTCTTAAACTATCTACTTAAAAACCTTGAAAAATGACTAGTTATATTGGTATAATAATATAGTCTTGAGAAAAAGGAGGGATAATAATGGCTAAAAATGAAAATAGAAAAGAAGTAACTATTAAATGTACTAATTGTGGAAAAGAATTACGTCCAGTTAGTAAAAACAAAAAAAATAATCCTGATAGATTAGAACTTAAAAGATATTGTTCAGCTTGTCATAAACATGTTGTAGCAAAAGAAAAGAAATAAGGAGTGAAAAAATATGAATATTAATATTAATGATATTAAAAATGGTATGACTATTATTATGGATGGTAATTTATGTACTATTCAAGAGTTTCAACATGTTAAGCCAGGTAAAGGCCCTGCTTTTGTTAGAATTAAACTTAAAAATTTAAGAACAGGATCTACTACTGAAGATACTTATAATACTAATATTAAAATCCAAAAAGCTCATATAGATAAAAATGAAGTTCAATATTTATATAGTAGTGGTGATACTTATACATTTATGAATAATGAAACTTATGAGCAAATTGAAGTTCCAGCAAAAGTTTTAGCAGATAATATTAAATTTATTAAAGAAGGTCTTACAATTAATTTAGATATTTATGAAGGTGAAATTATTGGAATTACATTACCTGAAAAAGTTGAATATGAAGTTATTGAAACTGAACCAGCAGTTAAAGGTAATACAACAAATAATGCTAATAAAGATGCTAAAATTGAAACAGGTTATGTAGTAAAAGTACCTTTATTTATAAATCAAGGCGAAAAAATTATAGTATCTACTAAAGATGGAAAATATTCAGGAAGAGCTTAAGGCTCTTTTTTAAAATAAAATGAAAATAGGTGTTTTTGATTCTGGTATTGGAGGCCTTACTGTTTTAAAAAGTTTAATATCAAAATATAAAGCTAATTATATTTATTTTGGTGATACATTAAATATTCCCTATGGTGAAAAAAGTAAAGAAGAACTTTTAAAATTAACTGAAAAGATTATAAGATTTTTTGAAAAAGAAAAAGTTGATTTAATTATTGTTGCTTGTGGTACAGTATCCTCTAATATATATGATGAACTTAGTAAAAAAACTAATATTAAAATGATTAACATTGTTTATAATATAATAGATTTAATAAAAAAAGATAATCCAAGTAATATTGCAGTTATAGCTACTAAAAAAACTATTGATAGTCATATATTTAAAAATAATATTAATAATATTATAGAAATATCTTGTCCTAAAATAGTACCATATATTGAAAAAAATATTGGTAATATTAATGATATATTAAAAGAATATTTAAGTTTTATCAAAGAAAAACATATAAATAATATTGTCTTAGGTTGTACTCATTATCCACTTATAAAAGAAGATATTCAAAAATATTTAGATTATGAAGTAAAGTTTTATGATATGGGAAAAATATTACTAGAAAATATTAAAGAAAGTAATTTAAAAATAGAAATGTATTTTAGTTATCTTGATGAAAACTTAATAAAAAACATAAATAATATAATTAAAGAAGATAAATCTATAGATAAATTAATATTGTAAACAGATTAAAATATTTGAAATATAAAAAAATAATTACAATTATATTGTGGAGGTAAGAAATGAATTATATTATGCCTAAAACGTTGCCTGGATTTATGGAATTAAATCCATATGATCAAATACAATTTAATAAAATGAAAAAAATTATATCTGATACATATGAAAGTTATGGATTTTGGCCTTTAGATACGCCAGTTATAGAATACTCTGATGTATTGTTAGCTAAAGCTGGAGGCGAGACTGAAAAACAAATTTATCGTTTTAACAAAGGAGATAATGATTTATCTTTACGTTTTGATTTAACAGTTCCACTTGCAAAGTATGTTGCACAAAGATATAATGATTTACCTTTTCCTTTTAAAAGATATCAAATTGGAAAAGTTTATAGAGGCGAAAGACCTCAAAAAGGTAGATTTCGTGAATTTTATCAATGCGATATTGATGTTATTGGTGATGAAATTTTATCGTTACAGTATGATGTTGAAATGCCATCAATAATATATGATATTTTTAAGAAAATGAATATTGGCGATTTTGTTATAAAGATAAATAACCGTAAAATTTTGAATGGCTTTTTTTCTTCATTACAACTAAAAGATTCATATGTTGAAATATTAAGAATAATAGATAAAATAGATAAAATTGGAGAAATTGAAACTAGAAATTGTTTAAATGATGTCATTAATGATGAAAAAAAATTGGATAGTATTATGGATTTTATTAGAATAACTGGTACTAATGAAGAAAAAATATTAAAATTAAAAGAATTTAATATTACAAATGATAATTTTACAAATGGAATTTGTGAATTAGAATATGTTATAGATTCTATGAAAAAAATGGGCGTTGCAAGTGAAAATTATGAAATAGATTTAACAATTGCTAGAGGACTTGATTATTATACTGGTACAGTATATGAAACTTTTTTAAAAGATCATCCTAATATTGGAAGTATTTGTTCTGGGGGAAGGTATGATAATTTGGCGGAATACTATACAGAAAAAAGACTTCCAGGTGTTGGCATATCCATTGGGCTAACCAGACTTTTTTATCAACTTAAAGAAGCTAATATTATAAAAAGTACTGATAATTCCTGTGCTGATATTATGATTTTACCAATGGACGAAAATTGCTATAGTTATGTTTATAACATAAATTCAATTTTAAGAAATAATGGATTTAAAACTTCAGTGTGTTTTACAAATAATAAATTAAAAAGTAAGATTAGATATGCTGATAAGTGCCATGTAAAATATGTTATTATTATTGGAGAAGATGAAATCCAAAATAATTCAATTACCATAAAGAATATGGAAACTGGTCAACAAGAAATGTCAAAATTAAATGATATTTTTAACATAGTAAAAAATAATTAATAAAAATATACTAACTTAAATATATTGAAGTTTATTTTTGAAATTAACAAAATTGTGTAAGATTTTGAACATAAATTGTGTAAAATTTAAAATTCTAAATATTTTCTTAAAAAGTTGAATATGTTTATTAGTTTTGTTATAATAATCTTGTTAACAGTTGATGAAGACTTACAACCTTCGGATGTTAAAACGCCCTTTCTGCGTTAAAGAAAAAAGTGTATGATTAACTTCATAAAATAGGGTGGTACCGCCATTATTGGTCCCTATATTTTATGGAGTTTTTATTTATATAAGGAGGATATAATGAATATTTATGATGATTTAGTTTATAGGGGACTTATTAAGGATATTTCATCCCTTGATTTAAAAGAAAAATTAAATAATGGAGGCTTAACTTTTTATATTGGAACTGATCCTACTGGTGATAGCATGCATATTGGACATTTTTCATCATTTTTAATTGCTACAAGGCTTAAAAGGGCCGGTCATAATCCAATTTTATTAATTGGTGGTGGTACAGGTCTTATTGGTGATCCAAAACCTAATGCTGAAAGAAAAATGATTTCTTATGAAGAAGTAAATAAAAATGTTGAGGCACTTACTAAACAAGCAAAAGATATTTTTGGTTTTGAAGTAGTTAATAATTATGATTGGTTAAAAGATATTAGTTTTATTGATTTCTTACGTGATTATGGTAAATATTTTAGTATTGGATATATGCTTGATAAAGATATTATAAGAAGAAGACTTGATAGTGGAATTACATATACTGAATTTTCTTATATGATTATGCAAGCCATGGATTTTGAACATTTAATGAAAACTAAAAATGTTACTCTTCAAGTAGCAGGTCAAGATCAATGGGGAAATATTACTGCTGGAATAGAACTTATTAGAAAAAAAGATAATAAAGAGGTATATGCTTTTACTATGCCACTTATTACTAAAAGTGATGGAACTAAATTTGGTAAAACTGAAGGTAATGCTATATGGCTTGATAAAAATAAAACTACACCATATGAAATGTATCAATTTTTTATAAATGTAGAAGACTCTATGGTAATTGATTATTTGAAAAAATTTACATTTCTTTCAAAAGAAGAAATTGAAAAAATTGAAAAAGATCATACAAAGCATCCTGAAAATAGACTTGCTCATAAAACTCTGGCTAAAGAAGTAATTACTTTTATTCATGGAGAAAATGCTTTTATTGAAGCAGAAAAACAAGCAAATGCTTTATTTAATGGAGATATTAATTCTTTAACTGCTGATTTTTTATTAAATGAATTTAAAGATGTACCTACATTTAAAATTAATAGTGATAATTTATTACTAAATATTTTAGTGGATAATAATATTTGCTCATCAAAAAGAGAAGCTAGAGAAATGATTACTGCTGGTGCAATTAAAATTAATGAAGAAAAAGTTAATTCTTTAGAAAAAACTATAGATGATAGTGATTTTATAGATAATAAAGTATTACTACTTAAAAAAGGTAAAAAAAATTATTATTTAATTACAAAGTAGGTGAAATATGGTTTTAGATGGAAAAAAAGTTAGAGATACATTACTTACTTTTTATAAAGAAAAAATTATTTTAGAAAAATTAAATATAACTCTTGCTATTATTCGAGTAGGTAATGATAAACCAAGTGAGTTATATATAAAAAATAAAGTTAAATATTGCTCTTTAGTAGGAATAAATGTCCAAACTTTTGAACTTGCAGAAGAAACAAAGGAAGAAGATATTATATTATTAATAAATAAACTTAATAATGATAATAATGTTACAGGAATTATTCTTCAAAGTCCGGTGCCAAAACATATTGATTTTACAAAATGTGTAAGTAATATTTTACCTTGTAAAGATATTGATGGTTTTACAAAAGAAAATATATTTAATTTAATGCATAATAAGAAAGGTCTTTTTCCTTGTACATCAAAAGGAATTATTAAATTACTTAAATATTATAATATTAGTTTAAGTGGAAAAAATGTATGTATTATTGGAAGAGGAGATATAGTTGGAAAACCACTTATTTTTGAACTTTTAAATAATAATGCTACGGTAAGTATTTGTCATTCATATACTAAAAATATAAAAAAATATACAAAAAATGCCGATATTATTATTAGTGCAGTAGGAAAAAAACATTTAATAACCTGTGATATGGTTAAAAAAAATAGCACTATAGTAGATGTTGGAATAAGTGTTATTGATGGAAAAATAATAGGTGATGTTGATTTTGAAGAAGTAAGTAAAGTTTGTAAATATATTACTCCAAATCCTGGAGGAATTGGTCCTATGACAATAGCTATGATAATTGAAAATTTAATAGAGGCTTATTATATACAAAGGGAGGAATAAAATGGATAGTATAATTGCTAATGCCTTAGCAAAAGAAAGAATAAGACAAGAGGAAAGTATCGAACTAATTGCCTCTGAAAATTATGTATCAAATGATATATTAAAATTACAAGGAAGTATACTTACAAATAAATATGCTGAAGGATATCCAGATAAAAGATATTATGGTGGTTGTGAAAATATAGATGTTATTGAAAACTTAGCAATAAAATATGCTTGCAAACTTTTTTCTTGTAAATATGCCAATGTTCAACCTCATTCTGGATCAAGTGCCAATATGGCTGTTTTTAAAGCACTTCTTAATCCTCATGATAAAATACTTAGTATGGATTTAAATAATGGTGGTCATTTAACCCATGGTGCTAAAGTATCATTTTCTGGTATAGATTATGAAGTAATTAATTATTATTTGGATAAAAAGACAGAAATGCTTAATTATGAAATAATTGAAGAAATTGCTTTAAAAGAAAAACCAAAATTAATTATAGCAGGTGCATCAGCTTATTCTAGAATAATAGATTTTGCTCGTTTTAAAGAAATAGCAAATAAAGTTGGTGCTTTATTAATGGTTGATATGGCTCATATAGCAGGTTTAGTTGCAGCAGGTCTTCATCCAAGTCCATTTCCTTATGCTGATGTTGTAACATCAACTACGCATAAAACCCTTAGAGGTCCAAGAGGTGGATTAATTCTTACAAATGATGAACAAATAATTAAAAAGGTAAATAAAATGGTTTTTCCAGGTATTCAAGGTGGACCATTAGAACATATTATTGCCGCTAAAGGTCAGTGTTTTTATGAAGCAATGCAACCAGAGTTTAAAGATTATGCTCAAAACGTAATTAAAAATTGTAAAGCCCTTTGTAATACTTTAAAAGAAGAAGGTATAAAAATTGTTTCTGGTACAACGGATAATCATTTAGTATTAGTAAATGTTAAATCAATTGGTTTAACTGGTAAAATGGCTGAAGAAATTCTTGCTAAAATAAATATAACAGTTAATAAAAATATGATTCCGGGTGATACTGAAAATCCAAGTATAACAAGTGGATTAAGACTTGGAAGTGCCGCGATGAGTTCAAGAGGACTTAAAGAAGATGATTTTATTAATATTGGTTTAATAATTAGTAAAGCTTTAAAAAACTATGATGATGAAAAATTATTAAATGAATTAAAAATAAAGGTTAAAAAAATAACCGAAAAATATCCATTATGGTATTAAGGAGGTAATATGTCTAATTGGGATAAAGAGTATTTAAAACTATGTAAAAAGATTTTAGAAGAAGGTAAAGAAGTTGTTAATAGAACAGGTATTAATACAATAAAAATACCAAGTTATTATTTTAACTTTGATTTAGAAAAAGAATTTCCTTTTTTAACAACTAAAGAATTATTTTATAAAAATGCAATAAAAGAAATGTTATGGATTTATAAAGCAAAAAGTAATGATGTTCGTTGGCTTCAAGAAAGAAATGTACATATTTGGGATGAATGGGAAATAGATGAAGATGGAATATATCGTATTTATTATCCTGAAAAAAGTGATGAAAATTTCCATGAAGAAGTGCCAGTATATTATAATACTGGAGTAATAGGTATTGATGGTAAAGATATATTAGAAAAAATGTATTATGATGAAAATGGTATTTATAAAGAAAGTGAAAAACCAGAAAATGCTAAAGTGCTTATGGCAAGTTCTTTAAAAAATGGCAGAAAACTTAAATTTGCAAGATACTTTGGTAAAGAATATGCTCATACTATAGGTCATGCATACGGTTATACAGTAAATAAAAATGATTATTTAAATAGAACTATTAATTTAATAAATGCTTGTAAAATAGACCCTTCTATATCTGATGGAAGAAGAATAATTATGAACTTGTGGCAAGAAGAAGATATTAAAGATGCTGTTTTAAAACCTTGTGTTTATTTATCTATGTGGGATGTAACTGATGGTAAACTAAATGGTAATGTTGTTCAAAGAAGTTGTGATGTTCCTTTAGGACTTCCATTTAATGTAACTCAATATGCAGTTTTAGCTTATCTTCTTGCTAAAGTTACAGGTTTAAAACCAGGTAATTTAAGTTATACAATTAAAGATGCTCATATTTATGTAAATCAAATTGAAGGAATTAAAGAGCAACTTGCAAGACAAGAAAAAATTGATGCAGGTCTTTTAGAAGACTATCCAGCTCCTGAACTTTATATTGATGATAATATAACTTCTTTTGAAGATATTGATGATAAAAATTTAAGTAATATAAGAGTATTAAATTATAAACATCATGGAAAAATACATTTTCCAATAGCTCAGTGAGGTAAACATGATATCACTTATCGCAGCAGTTGGTAAAAATAATGAACTTGGTTATAAAAATCATTTAATATTTAATATTCCTGGTGATTTAAAATTTTTTAGAAATATTACCTCTAATCATATAGTTGTTATGGGAAGAAAAACTTATGAATCAATAGGAAAACCACTTCCTAAAAGAATTAATATTGTTATATCTAGTTCAATGAAAGATACTGATGGTATTATAATTATGTCTTCTTTTGAAGAAGTACTTGAAAAATACTTAAATTCCGATGAAGAAGTTTTTATAATAGGTGGAGAAAGTCTTTATAATTATTTTATAAATTATGCAGAAAATATTTATTTAACAAAAGTTAATGCCTCATCAATTGCTGATAAATATTTTCCAATGTTTAATGAAGAAGAATATAATCAAGAAATACTTGGTCAAAATGAAGAAAATAATTTAGAATATAAACATGTTTTATATAGGAGGAAAAAATGAAAGGCAAATTAATTGTTATTGAAGGAACAGATTGTTCAGGTAAGGAAACCCAAACTAAACTTCTTGTAAAGTATTTAGAAGAATCAGGAGAAAAAGTTTTTTCTTTTTCATTTCCTAATTACAATTGTCCCACTGGGAAAATTATCGGAGGACCATTTTTAGGCAAAAGCTATATATGTGATGGATTTTTTCCTGAGGGTGCCCCAAATGTTGATCCAAAAGTTGCATCTTTATATTATGCTGCTGATAGAATTTATAATCTTCCAATAATTCAAAAAAAACTTGAAGAAGGTTATACTGTAATTTTAGATAGATATGTTTACTCTAATATGGCTTATCAAGCAGGAAAAGTTGATGATAAAGAAGAAAGACTAAAACTCTATAAATTTAATGAAGCTTTAGAATTTGACCTTCTTGGCCTTCCTAGAGCAGATAAGATTATCTTTTTATATATGCCAGTAGAAGGTTCAAGAGCATTAAGAGAAAATAGAGTTGAACCTTTAGATCAAATTGAAATGGATGAAGAATACTTAAAAAAATCCCAAAGAGCATATTTAGAGCTTGCTCAAATATATAATTATATTCAAATTAATTGCTTTGAAAATGGAGCAGTTCGTTTAATCGAAGATATTTCACAAGATGTAATTAGAGCTTATAAAAAATAAAAGTTATCCTATTGGATAATTTTTTTATAGGCAAAAAAACTACAAGCCAAAAACCTAATAACATATTTTATTTATTGAAGGGAGATAATTATGTTATTTGATAATGAAGGATATTTTGGTAACTATAATGAAATGCTTTATAATTTTCCAGGAATAGATTTTAATAAAAAATATCAAGAAAAATTAACAAGTGAAGAAGGATTTTTAAAAGGTAATATGTTTGAAAATGAATATAGACCTTATAAAAATTATACTTATATTATGCCAAAATTAAGAACAGAAAAAGAAAAGTGTTTATTTAAAATTATGGAAGCATCATTTGCTATTAATGATTATGCATTATATTTAGATTTATATCCAAGTGATGAAGAAATATTTAGAAAATATAAAACTTGGGCTGAAAAATTAAAAAAACGTGTAAATGAGTATGAAGAAAAATATGGTCCTCTTACAATTGATGAGGCAAATTATAATTCATATAAATGGATTTTAGGCCCATGGCCATGGGAAAGTGAGGATTCAAAATATGTTTAAATATGATAAAAAACTTGCTTATCCAGTAAATATTACCAAAAAAGATTTAAAAATGGCAAAGTATTTAATAACTCAGTTTGGAGGACCAAATGGTGAATTAGGTGCTGCGATGAGATATTTTTCTCAAAAATTTACGATGCCAGATGACAAAGGAAAAGCACTACTTAATGATATTGCTACAGAAGAATTAGGTCACGTAGAAATGATTTGTACAATGGTTCATCAACTTACTAAAAATGCTACAATAGATGAACTTGAAAAAGCAGGACTTGGAAGTTACTATACAGAACATGGAGTAGGTATTTTCCCAGTTGATGCTACAGGTA
>JAQXPH010000034.1 GCA_029100545.1 bacterium
TTTTGAAGTGCTACAGGTAGAACATTTAGATCAGAAAAATGCATAGTATTAGACATATCAATTCCACCACTTAATAAACCTAGCCCAATAGCACCGCCGTTTGCATCTGTTCTTGGTATCATTACTGCACCGCCACTATCACCTTTTCCTTGATATACATTTGATGTAACTAATCCATAAATCTAGTATCGCTTACGCCATCACCATCAGTATCATAGTAAATTGATTGATTTAGTACTGTAACCTTTTCTGTTGCATATCCTGTTCTAACACCACCATATTAACTATAATAGTTGGACAGTAATTAATTAAACCTAATTTTGTTATATTGCTTGGTATCGGAGAAACAGAATGCGATTGTAAATTATTAGTAGGCATGTATAAATTATTAGCTTTTACAAAATTAATATACACTTTATATTAGATTGCGATGAATTTATAATAATATTATTTAAATAATTAACTTTTATATTCTGGTTTTGCACATTTAGTTAAATCAACATCTATTAACTTTAAAAATTCGTCAAGATATTTATTCTGCTTTTCATTTTCAACTACAAATAACAATGTATCATATTTTACAATTAAATCTTCTCCTAAATAAATCTCATATTTAGGCAAATGATTCATATCAGATGTAAATTCATTAGCATTAGTACTATCTTTTAAAATTTTCTCTATTTCATAACTATATGTACCTTTAATTGATTTAGTATATACTAATTCAGAGTTGCACATACTACCAGGCTTGCAAGAAGCGTATGCTGTAAACAGTTCATATGTCTCATCATCATAAATACTTAATAATACAGGTACATATTTTTTATTAACCATTTCTATGCTTAATATTAAATTACCATGTTCAGCTAAAGTTTCAGTCCCAATCTTTTCAGAATAATTGATACACTGATTGCTTACATCAATCTTTTTTAAACCTGATTCAAATATAATTAAATCTGAATTTAGAATATTATTTTTTAAATCTTCCTTTATATTTTCATCTACTTCAATATAGTTAACAACCACACTATTTTTTAAAATATCAATACTAACTGAATTAAAATCTTTTGGTGGTTGATGAGTAAGTAAATAATCATTTATTTTATTATAAACATCTTCTAAATCATTAAAGGAATTCTTTACATATTCTAATTTGATAGATTTATCGATAGTAAATAATTCATTATAGTAATAGTAATCTCTTGTACCACTTTCTGGTAATTTTTCTTTAACAACTTGAATTATTAGTTTTTTTGCATCATTGCTTATATACATTCCACCATAATAATCTGGGTATCTTCCACCATATCTATACTTTAAAAATGCTTCAACATCTCTTGACACAAATGTCATTTGATGATTTCTTTCATAATACTTTTCTAATTCATTATCCTTTCTTTTATAGAAAATAATTCCTGTAATAATTAATAAAACTATTATTAAAATAGAAATTGTAATAACTTTTTTTAATTTTCTTTTTTCTTTATCCTTTAATTTCACAACACTTAAAATTGCTTTTTCTTTAGCTTTATCACTATTATCTTTTTCACCATTTATTAGTTCTTCAATGCTAATGTTTAATTCATCACATAATTTTTTATATAATGAAACATCTGGAAAACTTAATCCTCGTTCCCATTTACTAACTGCATTTATACTAACACCCATTTTTTCAGCGAGTTGTCCTTGTGTCATTTTTTTGCTTTTTCTTGAACTTGCTATAAACTTTCCAATCTTTTCTTGATTCATATTGTTTCCCTCTTTCACACTAATACTATCATTTGTTTTATAAAAAATACACACACTATTGGTTTAATTTTAGAAAACACAATAATATTTTATCATAGAAACTGGACATTACTATCATTTGCTTTTATCATCATAACTAAATAGTTTGCTAAACTCTTGTGATGCTCTTTCCATTTTATCTTACTAGGAAATTTTGTAATATTACTATTACCCTTAAAACAATTATAAATATAATTATCTATATATTTTTATTAATGATACTATTATTAGCAGTTAGTTCTTCAATATTATTTCTATTTAATTTATCAAAGTATTAATTTAGTCTTTCTAAATATTTATTTATATCTTTCTTACTAGCATACAAAATAGATGTATCATCACTAAATAAATACTTTTTATTTTTTCTTGTTAAAGTTTTGATTTCTTTACCAAGCTCATCATTCTTAATTGAATTATATTTTTTTATTGTTTGTTACTCTATAATCATACGCATGTTCTTCATTAGTTCCATTCCATTTGTATTCATAGTTTTCTTCAGTAACTTCTTCTGTTATCTCTTCACCATCGTAATTAATAGTTTTTCCATTACTTATTCCTAAAACTTTTGCTTTCATTTGTATAAATTCATATCTTGAAGGTATTATAGTTTTTCTATTATTATGGCTTTTATAAGTTCTTTCACCTGTGTCTAAAAAATTAGCAATTCTTTCAGTTAATTCTAACTTTTCTCCAATTGTCTGTAAATTATTTTTTCTGCAAAAATCGATTAGTTCTTCTTTCAGATAATAATATTTTTTGAATGTTTTACTATCTAATTTGATATTGAGATTAGGTCTTTCCTCCATACGTTAACACCTCTTTAAATTGTAATTTGTTATTTGCAAGTACCACCATTATCTTCAAAATACTTTTCTATATTTTTAACACTTGTATCAATATTTGCCCAATCCGTAATATCTCTTAAATATACTTGCATTTTTTTATCACAGTTTGAACAATTAAAATATGCATCACTACCTATTGTTATGATATAATCGTTTTCTACTATTGAACATGTTAAAGTTACTTCTTTTACTTCACTTGATTCTGGTTGTTTGCGTACTGCAGTAAATAACACAAATGCAATAATATCAATAACTAAAAATACAATAAAAATCACTCCAATTACTTTTAATATTTTAATTATCATTCCCGCTAGTTTTTCCGTATTGGTTGTTTTTTCTATTAATATATCTTTTATATCATTATTTACTAATTCATCTAAACTTACATTAAATATTTCAGATAATAGTTTTGCCTGTTTGATATCGGGAGATGTTTCTCCCAATTCCCATTTTGATATTGTTTGTCTAGCTACTCCAACTTTTTCAGCTAATTCTTCTTGTGAAAAATTATTTCTCTTTCTTAATTCCATTATTTTATTTCCAATTTCCATTTTCTTTTCCTCTCTTTCACAACAATTATATTATTTTTTATAAATGAACTCTACCAATTCTTAATGGAAACTATGCCCGTTTTATTAACATTACAGCAAATTACTATTTATTTAATTATAACATATAATACAAAAAAAACTGACCGATTGATCTGTTTAAAGTCAATTATTTAGGTTGCTGTAAAAAAGATACAAATAAAAAACCAAACAATATAATTCCTAGAGTAAAATTTTCTATTTTATTATTATCTGCTAGTATATTAAATTATTGAAATACAAATAATAAAAATATTGGAAAAGGCAACTAAAACAAAAGGTAGTATTAAAGAAGTTCTAATGCCATTATTTTGTACTGAGGCAATAAAAGAATATTTAAAATAAGAGAATGAATTATTAAAAGTTTTTATTGTATAGTTCTTTATAATATGTATTTGATATTAAATTCATTAATTCTTCTACTGTATGCATTTTTTTATCTCTTGTAATTATGTAGTATTCTATAATCATTCCTAAATTATTATAGAAAGAATCCATTTGGCTATTATATTTTAGTAGTTCTTCATAAAATCCTTCTGTATCAAATAATTTTTGAATAGTTTTTGATAATTCATGTGCTCTATTTTTTCT
>JAQXPH010000035.1 GCA_029100545.1 bacterium
CAAATTACTATTTATCTGTCAGTTACATTATATCATAAGTTTCCGATTTTTTTCCGTTTTACTTTCGAATAATTTCCGTTTCATTTCCGTTTAATATATATTAAACATTTCTAATTATAAATGTCACTCCTCATATCACTACAAAATTTTAAATGAAAAAAATCACTCTTCTAAAACAGTGATTTTCCTTTATAAAACTTGAACTTTTGACAGTTCAAGTGAAACTCTTATGGTGCTGGAGACAAGGATCGAACTTATGACCTATGCGTTACGAGTGCATTGCTCTACCAACTGAGCTACTCCAGCAACTATTAATAGTATACACTATTTTCTTTTTTTATACAATATTTTTTGTTAAAATAATTATTGGTGAGAAAAAAATGTTTAAATATACTTTAGATAATAAAAGATATCATACATTTAATTATTTTTTAAAAAATAAATTTAGTTGTAAAGTATTTAAGGTTCCTTTAGATGCTGGAGCAAGTTGCCCCAATATAAAAAATGGTGGTTGTATATTTTGTAAAAATAGTAGTAAATCAAATATTACAAATAGTAATCTTTCTTTAAAAAATCAATATGAAGAAGAAGTTAAAATACTTAATAAAAAATGGCCTAATGCAAAACATATTATTTATTTTCAAACTGGTAGTAATACATATATGAATATAAATATATTTAAAAATAATGTTGAAAGTTTGTTAAAATATAAAAATGTTGTTGGAATTTCCATAGCCACAAGAAGTGATGTAATAAGTGAGGAATATTTAAATTATTTTGATGATTTAAATAAAAGAATTTTTTTAACAATTGAGCTTGGACTTCAAAGTAGTAATGACAAAACATTACAATTAATTAATCGTGGTCATGATAGTAAAAATTTTGCAAATATGGTAAATAAATTACATGAAAAAAATATTTTTGTTGTAGCCCATATTATTAACGGACTTCCCTATGAAACTAAAGAAGATATGCTTAATACAATAAATTATTTAAATAATCTAAATATAGATGGAATAAAAATACACATGCTTCATATTTTAAAAGATACTGCGTTAGAAAAACTTTATAATAAAGAAAAATTCCATATTCTTACAAAAGAAGAATATATTGATATAGTTATTAATAAAATTGAACTTTTAAAAGATACTGTTGTAATTGAAAGTATTACTGGTGATACTAATAAAGAAGATTTAATTGCACCAAATTGGCTTATAAAAAAATTTATATTATTAAATGATATTGATAAAGAAATGGTTAAAAGAAATACTTATCAAGGCAAAAAAAATAATTAGAAATACTAATTACTTTTTTTATTATCATTTTGAATTTTTTCTGAAAAACCTTTTACAGCCTCAAGTAATTCCATTGGTATTGGAAAAAATATTGTATTAGATTGATCTGAAGAAACATCATTAATAGTCTCTAAAGTTCTTAAATGTAAAGCGCCAGGCACTTCAGATAGTTTTTTGGCAGCCTTAGCTAAATTATCTGCGGCTTCAGCTTCACCTTTTGATTTAGTAATAACAGCTTGTTTTTCTCTTTCTGCTTCAGCAGCACGAGCTATAACTCTTTTCATTTCATCCGTAAGTGATATATCTTTAAGTTCTACATTTTCAACTTTTATTCCCCAAGGATCAGTTTCTTTATCAATAATTTCCCTAATATTTATTGATATTTTTTCTCTTTCACATAAAAGTTCATCTAAAGTTACACTACCTACAATATTTCTCATTGTTGTTTGAGCAAGTTGGGCAGTAGCATAATAAAAATCTTCAACTTTTAAAACCGCTAAAGAAGCATCAAAAACTTTGTAATAAATAACTGCATTTATTTTAACTGAAACATTATCTTTAGTAATAGCTTCTTGTTCTGGAACATCATCAACTTTTGTTCTAATATCAACTTTCTTATAACTTTGAAATATTGGAAAAACTAATCTCCAACCAGGGTTTAATATTTTTGTAAATTTACCTGCAGTAAACTTAACTCCCCTTTCGTATTCATTAATTTGTTTAAGTGATGCAAGAATAATTAATATAAAAAATACTAATATAATAAATAAAAATTCCATAATTACTTCCTTTCTTATTTTAATTTTTGCTGTTTAAGCCAAATATTCATTATTAATTTATGTGGTAGTATTTTTGATAAAAATTTTTGTAATTTTGCGATTACTCCGTATACACTAACCTCCTTTCCTTTTTTTAAATCTTTCCATGCTGTATTAACTACATCTATTGGTTCATACATTACAACATATTTCTTTACAACATTATTTTTTGTTTCTGCTCGATCAAAAAATTTTGTTTTTGTCCAAAAAGGACATACCGCTAAGACATGAATACCATCTTTTTTTAATTCAGCATTTAAACTTCTTGAAAAATTTAATACATATGCTTTAGTTGCACTATAAATATTTATATATGGAACTGGTTGAAATGCTGCAACAGATGCAATATTAATTATATTTGCACCTTTTTTCATATAAGGAGTTGAAAGCAAACATAATGTTGTTAAAGCAATATTATTTAGTTTTATCATACCAATACTTTCTTCAATTGATATATTAGTTGTTTTTTCAAATTTGCCATAACCTGATGCATTAATAAGTATTTTAATATTAGGTTTTTCTTTTTCAAGTAGTTCTTTAAAAACTGAATAACTTTTTTCTTCACCTAAATCTAAGCTTATCGCTTTAATTGGAATACTTACTTCACTAGATAATTTTTCTAAATTATCTTTATTTCTTGCAATAATCCACATTTCATCAACATCAATATTTTTTTCTAAAGTTAAAGCAAAAGTTTTTCCAATGCCCGAAGATGCACCAGTAACAATTGCAATATTTTTCATTTATTCTCCTTTTTTATTAATTTCATCATGTAATTTTTTAATAAACTCATCAACCTTTAATGTATAAGTTTTTTCATCTTTACTTGGTCTATAACTAATACAATTATTATCAACTTCTTTTTGTCCTATAATTAGCGTATATGGATATTTTTTCATGATACTTTCTCTTATTTTATAACTTAATTTTTCATTTCGTTCGTCTAAATTAACTTTAAAACCTTCATTTATAAGTAAATTATAAATATCTTTTGAATAATCCAAATGATACTCATTATTAACAGGAATAATATTAATTTGTTTTGGAGAAAGCCATAAAGGTAAATAACCTTTTGTTTCTTCAAGTAAGAAGGCAGTAAATCTATCAAGTGATCCTAAAATTGCTCTATGAATTACTATTGGTCTTTCCTTATTACCTTCATTATTTATATATTCAAGTTCAAATCTTTCAGGTAATTGATAATCAACTTGAACTGTTGAAAGAGTAACATCATGGCCTATAGCACTTTTAACTTGAACATCTATTTTAGGGCCATAAAATGCTGCTTCACCAATTGCTTCATAATATGGAGCTTTAAGTTCATTTAATACTTCACGTAATGCATTTTCACTTTTTTCCCAAAGTTCATCATTTCCAAAATATTTTTCTGTATTTTCTGGATCTCTTAAAGATAATCTAAATTCATAATTTTTGAAACCAAAATCATTATAAACATCTAATATTAATTTTATTACTCCTTTAATTTCATCTTTAATTTGACTTGGAGTGCAGAAAATATGAGAATCATTTTGAGTAAATGCTCTAGTTCTTTCAATACCACAACAAGCACCTGATGCTTCGTATCTAAAATCATTAGCAATTTCTGCGATTCTAATTGGTAAATCCTTATATGAATGTAAGAAATTTTTATAAATCATCATATGATGTGGACAATTCATTGGTCTTAATACATAACTTTCATTTTCAAGTTCCATTGCAGGAAACATATCTTCTTTATAATGATCCCAATGACCAGATGTTTTATATAAATCGACATTACCAAGTGATGGTGTCATTACATGTTTATAACCAAGTTTTAATTCTTTATCCATTATGTAATCTGATAATGCTCTTCTTAAAATAAAACCATCTGGTAGCCACATTGGAAGTCCTTTACCTACTAAATCAGAAAACATAAATATATTTAAATCTTTACCTATTTTACGATGATCTCTTTCTTTAGCTTCCTCAAGTAAATCTAAATATTCAGTAAGGTCTTCTTCATTATCAAAACATACTCCATAAATTCGTTGAAGCATTTTGTTTTTAGCATCACCTTTCCAATAGGCTCCACTAAATTTAAGAAGTTTAAAATACTTAAGTTCTTTTACAGTATCTACATGTGGTCCACGACAAAGATCAGTAAAATCTCCTTGTGTATAGCATGAAATAATTGTACCATCTTCAAAACGATTGATTAAATCAACCTTATATGGATCTTTACCAAACATTTCAAGAGCTTCTTCCTTTGAAATTTCATGCCTTACAATTCTTTTGCCGTCTTTAGCAATCTTTTTCATTTCTTTTTCAATTTGAGGAAGGTCTTCCTCAGTTAAAGTTTTACCATTTAAATCAACATCATAGTAAAAGCCTTCCTCTATAACAGGTCCAACCCAAAATTGTGCATCTGGATATAAATGTTTAATTGCTTGAGCCATAAGGTGAGCACAACTATGATTTAATTTTGCAAGTCTTTCATCTTCTAATATTTTTTTCATTTTCTTCCTTCTTTCTAAAATAAAAAAGACGATAGCCGAAGGAGTATTTCTACGGTACCATCCTTTATTTAACTTAATTTTGATAACGGTTTTAGCCGGGATTTATTAATCCTCTCAAAAAGTAGTAATTATTAATTACTTAACTAGTTTTCATCAACCACTAGCTTTCTTAATAAGTTAAATTAATAACCATGTCTTTTCTCATTGATTTACATCTTTATATTACCACTATTTTTTTAATATCACAACAATATTTTAAATATTTCCACAATCTATTTCATTTGCAAACTCATAATTATAATTAATTTTTGGATTTTCTTTTGATTTATCAATTTCAATTAAATACAAAACAATATGCTTTTTGCACCAACCACATTTATTATATACTTCAAAAGTAATATTTAATTCTCCATTACTTTCATCGACATCTTTTACAAATTTATATTTACTTTCTGCACAAGAATCGTAATCTTGAAAAGATGCTAAATAATAATGTGAAGAAAAATTATTTGAGGCTAAATCTTTTTTTATACCATATGAATTAGCTAGTTTTTCATATTCGTCATAACTTTTTAGTATTGTATCTTTATAACTAGTTATTTTTTCACCTAAATCATATGTTAATGAATTACTATTTCTTGCAATTTTTACTACATAAGATGCTAAAAAAACAGCACCAATACAGGCAGCAAATATTATTAATAATTTCATTACTAATGAATTTCTCATTTAATCACCCTACTATATAAATATCTTAACAAAAAAAATAGT
This sequence comes from bacterium, assembly GCA_029100545.1. Taxonomy (GTDB): domain Bacteria; phylum Bacillota_I; class Bacilli_A; order RF39; family UBA660; genus UBA6448. Next base: position 5,383 of record JAQXPH010000035.1, read on the forward strand.
TTTATACAATAAAAAAACTCATTTATATGAGTTAATTTTTAATTTGGTGGAGAATGTGGGACTCGAACCCGCGACCCTCTGCGTGCAGGGCAGATGCTCTAGCCAACTGAGCTAATTCCCCGGTAGACTTGATTATCTTATCATAGATATTTAAGAAAATCAAGTTTTTTTGCCTCATTTTTTTATCAAGACAGGAACTTAAAATTCATTTATGATTTTTTTTCTTTTCTTATAACAGTAACTAAACCTTTTTCTATTTCTTCTAAACTACGACCTAAAGGTTTTTTATTAACATAATCACTTTTATCCATTTGATAATGATTATATTCAAGCATTTGCTTAGATCTTTTCGCAACAACATGAACAAGCATATATTTAGAATCAACAATATTTAATAATTTATCAATTGATGGATATATCATCATATCAGCTCCTTACAATAATATATTAACCAATTTTAGATATTTATTGCAATATAATTAAATTTTTTTGACAAATTATTTACATTTTATTCAGTTAATATTTTTGTATCATATTTTCCATCTTTTAAAGTTATTCTTACTTTATAATCATTAATAGTTTTAACATTACTACCAGCTTCATATACTTTACCATTTTCTGAAGGTAATATATTTTCTTCAACTAATTCGTTAATACTAACATAAATTGTATCAGTTTTTTTAAATAATTCTTGATGATTTTCAGCATAAACTTGTGCACATTTATTTATAAGTAAAATTTGGCTTTCTTTATTTACTTCAACTTCATTATATGAAAATGCATAACTAAATTTATTCATTGTAATAAAATAAATAATACTAAATAATATTAATATAGATAATGTAGCATATAGTAAAATATTTTTACTTTTTAATTTTGACATTTTTCCTCCCTATTGCTATAACCATGTAATAACCACATTGGATAATCATCTATTATATTTTTTATTAAATTAATAAATTTAGTTTTATGTTTTTCATTTTTATATTCAAAATATTTATCAATTGATTTAGATAAATTATCTTCAGCACAATTATTATTAGTTTGAATATTATTTAAATAAGGTAAAATAATATATTTATGAAATATTCTTATATCTTTCTCATCTAAATAATAATTTTTTTTAACAAATGAAAGCATTTTTTTATATGATTTATATTTTGTCATATATTTATAATTTGACACATTTAAAAGGTCTATTTTACTAAATTCTTTATAATCTAGTTTAATATTAATATATTTTTTACAATCTGTTTCTTTTTGAAAATAATTATTGCAAATATATTTATCTTTTTTAGTTTTAATAATATTAAATTCTTCATAAAATTTTTTTAAAATATTTAAATTTTCAAATAATTGCTGTTCATTAATTGAATATATTCTATTATAAATAGTATAAAAGTCTTTAAATTTAAGTACTCCATAAACATTTAATATACCCATAATTAGATTATATTCTTTCGTATTATTTTTAATTTTTTTTAATAATTTTTTATCTTTTAAATGTTCTTTAAAATTTTTTAATATTTCTTTAGGCATAATATATTTATCATCTTCAAGTTTATAAACCATGCCTAATCTATTTAAATTATCTAAAAAGTATTTTAAAAGATAATTTGTTTTAGGTTCTACATAACCTTTATTTTTAATTACAATTTTTAAATTTTTTAATTCATCATTTTGAAATAAATTAAATGCATATTTTGTTATTTCTTCACTGCTATTTACTAATATATTAATTAATATTTCTTTTTTATTATTTGTTTTATATTTTAAATCAAAAAAATTTAAATAAAAAGAAATCTCTTCTTTAGATAATTTATTTAAATATTCACTGTAACTAATATTATATTTTTTCATAACTACACCCATACTAATTATATCATGAATAAAATTAACTTGTAAATTAACAATAAAAAAATCTCTTTCGAGATTTTAACAACATTTTCTATCAAAAATATTTTCTACAACATTTTCTTCACAACATGTATTACATGGAGTAAATGTATGTCTATAAATATGATGATTAATTATTCTTGTATTACATGGTTTAATATGTGGTACTTCATAGCAAATATATCTATGGCAAACCCTTTCTTCAGGACACTCATAAACAGGTTCACACATTTGTCCTGGAATATTTTCTACTCTACCCATACAGCATGAATCCATCGCTGGCTTTTTTTCATAATCCATAGGTAATTCCTCCTTTTACTTTATATTATTCGTAATATTTATAAATGTATGGGCACAAATTAATATTTGGTAAGGGATTTAATTTTTCCAAAATTATATTATTTATTATTTTAAATCCTTACTAATACCACTTTAATAAACTCATATACATTCATAAGTTCTTTATTTGAATCATTACGTATAGTTTTAATTTACTCCACAGCCCATTTTACAAATGGTTTTCCTTTAATCATATTTACTACCTCATATTTCTATTTTTTAATTATATTTAATAAAAAATTTCTCTTTATAAATTATAACATACAAAAAGGCATTGTTCTTCAAAATGCCTTAAATTTCTTGATAATTATTATTTAGTACTCTTTTTATCTTCTTTTGGAATAATAAACTCTCTAGTATTATAATAATATTGGCAGCCACTTACAACACTAAATATAGTAGCAATAATTAAACACAAGTTTGCAAATGGAAAATGAATAAATTCAAATGGAAAATTATTAAATAGTGTTAAAGTAAGTCCAACCATCATAAAAGCAGTTTTTATTTTACCTAGACTTGAAGCAGCTACTACTTTTCCTTTATTACCTGACATCATTTTACATGTATCAGTAATTATATCTCTAGTAATTATAATTACAGGAATAACAACTGGTATAATTCTATCATAAGAAAGTATTATTAAGACACCATTAACTAATATTTTATCAGCAATTGCATCAGCCATTTTACCAAAATCAGTTATCATGTTATATTTTCTTGCAATAAACCCATCTAATTTATCTGTAAGAGATGCTATTAAAAAAAGTATTCCTGCAATAATATATTTTAAATTAAATGTAACATTATTGACTAAATAAACTGGCCAATTAAAACCTAAAGCATGCCATGGAATGCATAGCATTACAAGTATTATAACTGCAATAATTATTCTAGACATTGTTAATTTATTTGGTAAATTCATTTTCACTCCTTATAACTTATATCTGTAGCAACTTGAGTATTAATTGTAATTTGTTTAACTGCCCAAAAAACCGCAATAACTACAAGAATAATAATAAATACATAAATTAAGATATATAACACATTATTGGTTTTTTTCTCTAATTTTGTATATGGTGACATAATTTTTTCTTCATTTGAATTTTTATTATTTTTTTCAATTTGCTTTTCAATATCTTTGATTGGTATTTTAGAGGTCGTTTCAAATACATATTCATTGAATTCATCAACTATTTTATCTGCATCTAACCCTAAATATTTTGCATAATTAAGAATATATTTTCTTAATAAAAATACATCTGAAAATGCACCGGTTTTACCATCTTCGATATTTTCTAATACAACCTTTTCAATACTTAAATCCGCACTTACTTCATCAAGTGAGATTCCTGCATCTTCTCTAGTAAGAAGCAAAAGGTTTCCAATATCTTTCAAAAAAATCTCTCCTTAATTAAAAAATAAAAATATCTTAATAAGCCATGTTCTGTACCATAAATGGTGACAAACATTTATCTATGCATTGCATCCAGTTATCAGTTCTTTATTCCCTTTAACTAGCTCCCCTACCAAAATTTGGGTTTCTCACTCGCGGGGTTTACCACGTTCCACTTCTTTTATTTCTAAAAGACTCGTCTCTTTGGCACTTTTATACTTAATCATTTCATTTTCAGAAATTTTCAGAGCCGTTAGCAAATTGCTACCTTAAGTTATTTTTTCCTTAAGCACGAACACTTTCATCCATCACAGGACGAGTGAGCATGGACTTTCCTCTATAATAAAAATTACAGCGTTTGTCTAAAGATATTATTCATTTTTTCCATAAACTATTTTTTCTAAATTGCTAATTCTACGTAGCAAGTCAATATTAGTTACTGACTTTTCTTTGTTAGACTCTTCACTTTGAGTTTCTAATTTTTCTCTAAGTGCTCTAATTTCTTGTTTTAATGTATAGTTGTCAGAAGTTAAATCATTAATTTGCTTCTTTAGATTTTTTATAATGTTATTATATTCAGTATAATCTCTAATAATCATGTCAAGATATTTATCAACCTCTTGTGGGCGATAACCTCTTGCATCAATTTTGAAATCATGTTCCAATATTTCCCCTGGTGTTAAATAAATCTTTTCATTATACATTTTTACACCTTCTAACAATTGAAATTATAGCAAAAAAATGGCTTATTTGTCAATATCAGCAAGATTATCAGTATTTAGTAATATTTTTGCATAATTTGTTTCTTCAATAAGTTTGCTAATTATATAATCTATATCCATTTTGATCACCTATTTAATAATATGATAAATGATTTTACATTTTCAATACTTTCGACAAAACCTATCATTTATTTTAATAATTAAATATGATATAATAATTTTGGTGAATATTAATGAACTATCCAAACAAAATAAATAAGACTTATAAAAAAACTATAAGTTATGCAAATCGCGGTATGGATTTAGAAAATTTAATAAACCAAATTAATGAATTTTATTTAGAAAATAATATAGCGGTAATATATAAAAAACCTACGCCTATTCAAGTAGTTAAATATGATCATAATTCAAATAGAATTACCGATGCATATTATAAAACTCAATCAACTTTAGATTATAATGGAATATATAAAGGATATTATATAGAATTTGATGCAAAAAATACAAATAAGAATTTTTTACCAATAGCAAATATTGCTATACATCAAATTAAACATATGAGAAAAATAATTGATCATAAAGGAATATGTTTTCTAATAATAGGTATAAATACTGAATTTTATTTACTTTCAGCTACTAAAATACTAAAATTTATTGATAGTAATGAAAGAAAAAGCATTCCATATAAATTTATTGTAGAAAATGGTTATAAATTAAATTATAACTATTTAAAAGGAGTAGACTATATTAATGCTGTTGACAATTTAATAAAGGAGAATTATGAAAAAATTAAAGATTAATAAGAAAATTAAAAATTTTAATAATAAAGTAAAAAAGAAAATTGATAATGAAATTAAAAATAAAGGTAAAAAAGAATTTATTTTATCAATTATTTTTGCAGTTCTTATATTTTTAGCAAGTGCTGTATTAATTTTTGTTTTATACATAATAATAAGTGCTCCAAATTTTGATAAAGATTTATTGTATAAAAAGGAAGCAACTGTATTATATGATAAAAATGGTATAGAATTTGCTAGAGTTGGTCAAGAAAATAGACAATTAATTGAATATAAAGATTTACCACAAGTATATGTTGACGCTTTAATTGCTACCGAAGATTCAAGATTTTTTCAACATAATGGACTTGATATAGCAAGATTTGTTAAAGCATCATTTGGACAACTCTTAGGGCAAAATGCTGGTGGTGCTTCTACTATAACAATGCAACTTGTAAAAAAAACATATACAAATAGTGAAAGTAGTGGTATTAAAGGAATAATTAGAAAATTCACTGATATATATATGGCTATTTTCAAAATAGAAAATTGTTATACAAAAGAAGAAATATTAGAATTTTATAGTAATTCTTTATGGTATGCAAGCAGTAGTGATATTAATACAAGTGGTATTTTTGGTATAGAACAAGCAAGTCAATACTTTTTTGGCAAGTCAGTAAGAGATCTTAATTTAGCTGAAGCAACACTTATTGTAGGAATGTATCAAAATCCAAGGCTTTATAATCCATTTAGAAATCCAGTTGGATGTAGAAATAGACAAAAAATTGTATTACAACTTATGGTAAATCATGGCTATATTAGTGAAGAAGAAAAAGATGCGGTTTTGGAAATACCAATTGAAAGTATGGTAACAGATCATGAAGAAGTAATTAATAGTAGCAATTATCAAGTTTTAATTGACTATGTAGTAAACGAAGTTTATGAAAAAACTGGTAAAAATCCAAGTGTTGAACCAATGAAAATATATACAACATTTGATTTAAAAGTGCAAGATGTTTTAGTAAGACTTGAAAATGGTGAATTATTTAAATTTTATAATGATTATGATCAAGAAGGCACTGCAATAACTTCAATTGAAGATGGTTCAATAGTAGCATTATCTGGTGGAAGAAATTATAAAGCCAAAGGTTTAAATCGAGCAACTAATATAAATAGACAACCTGGTTCAACAGCAAAGCCATTATTTGATTATGCACCTTTTATTGAATATTTGAATGGTTCTACTGGAGATTATTTCTTTGATGAACCTTATACTTATTCAACTGGTCAATCATTAGGCAATGCAGATAATAAATTTAAAGGTTTAATTACAATGAGAGATGCTCTTATTGGTTCAAGAAATATACCTGCAGTACAAGCGTTTCAAAAAGTTGCAGCAAAAGATATTAATAAAATAGCAGATTTTGTTCATAGCGTTGGAATCAATTATGGTTCAACCTTATATGAATCTGCATCAATTGGTGGGTTTAATGGAACAAATCCACTCGAAATGAGTGCAGCCTATGCAGTTTTTGGCAGAAATGGCTATTATATAAAACCTTATTCATTCACAAAAGTTATTTATGAAGATGGTACAACATATGAAAATAAATATACAAAAGAAAAAGTTTTAAGTGAAGAAACTGCTTATATGATTACAAGTATGTTAATAGATACAGTTCGTGACACTTGGAGTGGTAACATTAAAATAAGTGGAACGGAAGTTGCTGGAAAAACTGGTACTACAAATCTTGAAGATTCAATTAAAAAAGCACAAAACTTACCTGCCGACTTAATTCCTGATTCATGGAATATAACATATAATCCTGAATATGTAATAGCATTATGGTATGGATATGACGAACATTCTAAAGATCACTATATGAATACAAATCAAGGATGGAATGCAAGAAGTAGAATTATGGAAAGTCTTTCTAAAAATATTTATAGCACTAATAAAACATTTAAAAAGCCAAGTGGTGTTGTTTCAATTGAAGTTGAAAAAAATACTGTTCCTCTAATGTTACCTTCTGAAACTACACCTGAAAATATGATTATTAAAGAATTATTTAAAGTTGGGACTGAACCAACAGAAGTGTCAAATAGATATAAAAAACTAGAAGCTCCATCTAACGGAAAAGCCCAATATAATGGAACGGAAGTTATACTTTCCTGGGATAAAATAAATACACCAGAAGCTATAGATACAACATATTTACAAAATTACTTTAATGAAAATTATGGTCAATTTGCTACAAAATATTATGAAGAAAGAATTACATATAATAATAGCAATATTGGAAAAATTGGTTATGAAATTTATTTAGAAAATGAAGATGGAACGCTAAAAGATTTAACTTGGACTGAAGGAACAACATATAGACAAACTTTAGAAGCAGGAAAAACATATAAATTTGTTATAAAATCTTCTTACTCTATTTTCAAAGGTAATCAATCTGACGGATTAATTTTAAATGTAAAAACCAATATTGATAATAATATAACTGATATTATAAAAGATAATGATAATAAAACTATAGTTGATAAAGATACTGGTTTAGATTAAAAATAAGGAAAATTAATTTTTTCCTTATTTTTTATATTTACAATTCATTTTACAGTTTTTACATAAAGGATTTTTAGCTTTACAATAATATCTTCCAAAAAGTAATATTTGATGATTAATTTTATTATAATCATTTTTATTAAATATTTTACATAATTTTTTTTCAATAATTAATGGAGTATCATTTTCGTTAACTAATCCAAGTCTTTTTGTAACTCTTTCAACATGTGTATCAACCGCAAATGTTGGTTCATTAAATATTTCCGAAAGAATAACATTGCTACTTTTTCTACCTATACCTGGCATACTTTCTAAACTTTTTCTATTATTTGGTACAATACTATTATATTTTGTTATTAAAATATTAGCAATTTTATGGATATACATGGCTTTTTTATGATATGAACCTAAAGGCATTATAATATTTTCTATATCATTTATACTTAAATTTGCTATTTCTTTTAATTCATATTTATATAATTTTTTCGTAACTTCGTTTACTCTTTTATCAGTACATTGTGCTGATAGCATAACTGAAATAACTAATTCATAATCTTTTTCATATTCAAGCTCGCATTTAGGATTTGGAATATAATAATCAAGGTTTTCTTTTAATTTATTAATCGTCATCATCTAACCAATTATAATCAAATATTTGAGTTTCAAATTTTTTTTCTTCATTATAAGAAATTTCATTTACCCTATTATATTTTTTCATATCATCAACACTTTTATAACCTTTCTTACCCCATTCAAATAATATTTTATCAATATATCTAAGTGAAGGAGCATTATTTTTGATTGCTTCATTTAGTGCAGTTAATATTAAATCTTCACTAAAACCTTTAGATAGCCAAGCATTTATAATTTCAAAATCCATACCAGATAGGCTTTTTCCAAAAATTTCTTGAAATTTAGCAAAAATACTATTTTCATTTTTTTCTTCATTTTCAAGGTTTATTGTTTCTCTTAAATTATTATAAAAATTTTCTAATGATACTTTATCAATTAATTTACCATTATCATCTTTAACAGAATTTAATTTTATAAGTCTTTTATTTATTAAACTATTAAATGATTCTAAAGTATCTTTTTCTGTTAAACATGTAGCATTAGATACTTTTTTAACATCAAAAATTAAATCATAATCATTATCAAAATACATTAAAATAATAAACTCTTTTAATGTTAAATTATATTTTAATACTTCTTTTAAAAATAATGTTTCTACAATAAATTTTTTATTATCTTTATTCATCTTTATAAGTCCTTAATATATATTTTTTTAAATCACACTTTTTATTTTTTAATTCACCATTTAAAATTTTAACTTTAATATCATTTATTATATTACTTATTTTTTTTGATGGTTTAATTTTTAATAAAGTTATAATATCTTTTCCAGAAATATCTATGTCTTTCATACTTTTAATAGGAAGAGCTTTATACATTTTATTTATTAAAGTTTTATCTACATTTAAAACTTCTCCTGCAACTATATTTAAATATAAACCATAATTAAATAAAGTATGATTATTAATTTGTTTAGTATTAATAATGCTTTTTACACTTGCAATATTTTCTTTTTCTTCTTTTGTAAATTCAAGTTCACATATTTTAAGTTGCGACCACATTCCAATTATATCATTTGTAAATTTTATATCATCATTATAAGATAATTTAATTACATTATCTATTTTAGTCTCATGTAATAAATTTAACCCTCTTAAAAAGTTTGAATTACTAAGAATTTTAGTAAGTTCTTCTTTTATTCTAATACCACTTAAAGTATTAATAAGATTTCCATTATTTTTTATTGCTTCAAATGTATTTTTTTCAATATTAAAATCAAGTACTGTTGCAAAGCGAATAGCTCTTAACATCCTAAGTGGATCTTCACTAAATTTTTCATTTGCACTACCTATTGAACGTATTGATTTTTCTTTTATATCATTTTGTCCATTTAAAATATCAATTATTTTGTCATTTTTATCTAAACATATAGCATTTATAGTAAAATCTCTTCTTTTAATATCTTCGAATAAATTGTTTACATATTCTATTTCAACTGGATGACGTTTATCATACTTTTTCTCTTTACGATATGTTGTTATGTCAATATTAAATTTTTTGATTTTAAAATTAACTCCGCCATAATTATTAGTTTTCTGTTTAACCTTAAATATATATAATAAATCTTTAGGTTTTGCATTTGTGCAAATATCTACATCAAATGATTGTTTTTTTAAAATATTATCACGAACAAAACCACCTACTATATAGGCTTCATATCCTTCATTTTCAATTTTTTTTAATGTATTTTTAATTATTTTATCCATTACGTCTCCATAAGTATTTTAGCATATATTTAAGTTTAAAAAAAGATAATTATGCATTAAAAAACTCGATATTTTATTCGAGTATTTTTATAAATATTTGGTGCTCGTAATCGGGGTCGAACCGATACTTTCTTTAGGAAAAATAGATTTTGAGTCTATCGCGTCTACCAATTCCGCCATACGAGCAAGCACAAATATATTATAGCATGCAATTTATTATTAATCTACATTTTTTAAATAATCTAAAACTATTTCTTTGTCATCTAAATGATACTTTTCATGCCCTATTATTTGATAATCTTCATGACCTTTTCCTAATATAAGTAAAATATCATTTTTATTTAATAAATTTAATCCTTTGTTAATTGCCTCTTTTCTATCTAAGATAACTTCATAATTATCTTTTTGCACTCCCTTTAAAATATCTTTAATAATTTTATTTTCATTTTCTGTTCGAGGATTATCATTAGTAAAAATTACATAGTCCGCTTTATCTGAAGCAATTTTACCCATTATTGGTCTTTTAAGAGGATCACGATTACCACCACAACCAATTATTACAATTATTTGGCCTTTTTTTCCCTCAGAAAAGGTTTCGATTATTTTTTGTACAGCATCAGGTGTATGCGCATAATCTACAATAGCTAATGATTTTTTTACATTTATTATTTCACATCTACCTTTTGGTGGATAAATTAATTTTGAAATATCTAAAATATCTTTTAAAGAAGTACCATATTCTCTTATTATAGCAAGAGCAGTTATATAATTATAAACATTAAATTTACCTTTTAAATTAGTCTTTGCTGTGTATCTTTTATTTTTGTATTTAAAATATATTTTTGTTCCTGTTAAAAAACTTTTATATTTTATTATTTGATAATCACTCTTATTAAAACCTATAAGTTTATATTTATCATGCACTTTAAAATATTTAGCATATTCATCATCATTATTTATTACTATTTTTCCGTTTTCTTTTAATTGGCTTAATAATAATAGTTTTGATTTTAAATAATTTTGCATTGTTTTATGAAAATCTAAATGATCCTCTGTAAGATTTGTAAAAGCTTCAATAGTAAAAGTTAAACCCTCTACTCTTTTAAGTTCTAAAGCATGAGATGACACTTCCATTACAACAACTTTACATTTCTTTTCTTTTGCTTCTAATAACATAGTGTAAATGTCTAAAATTTCAGGTGTTGTATTTGGCAGCTCAATAATCTTATTTTCTATATAAAAACCAATTGTTCCAATATAAGCAGTTTTAATATTTAATTTATTTAATATTTGATAAACTAAAAAACTTGTTGTTGTTTTCCCATTAGTTCCAGTTATTCCAATAATATTAAGTTCATTTATAATATCTTTATAATTATTTACAAGATACTCCTGTAAATATTTTTTTGTATCATTTACAATAATTGTTTCAACATTGTAATTTCCATGTTCACAAATAATTTTAGTTGCACCATTTTTTATTGCATCATTAATATAATCATGACCATCAACTGTTAATCCTTTTATAGCTACAAAAGTATCACCATTTTTTACTTTTCTAGAATCAGTTTTTATATTCAATATATTTTACCTTCTTTCTTTGTAAAATATATGAAATATTTAAAAAAATATATTAATTAAAATATATTTTATACCAAACTAAAAATGTATATATAGTCCAAATCTTTTTATAATTATCCTTTTTATTGTTTTTATGATCATCAAGTAATTTCATTATTTTAACAGTATCAAAAAATTCATTAGCATTTGAAGATAAAAACTCTTTCTTAACAATATTATATAGTTTATCTGTTTTTAACCATTCTCTTAATGGTACAGGAAACCCAAGTTTTTTCTTTTTATAAACTTCATTTGGAACAACTTTTTTTGCAGCCATTCTAAGTGCTACTTTTGTTGTTAATTTGTTTATTTTAGCTTTTTGTGGCAGTCTTCTTGCAACTTCATAAACTTTTTTATCCAAAAAAGGAGTTCTTGCTTCAATACCAAACATCATTGTATTCCTATCAACTGCGTGTAAATAATCTTTTTCAAGCCAAAAATAAAAATCAATTGCTTGTCTTTTAATTAGGTTTGAATGGTCTTTATATTCATTATAAATATCTTTTGTAATGTCTTTTGTATTAATTTGATTCTTATATTTTATTATTCTTTGTGCTTCTTTATCTTTAAAAACTCTACCCATTCCTATATTATAATTTTCAAGTTTTTGACCACGACGATATATAAAATTTAGACCCTTTACATCAGGAAATAAAGAAACTATTTGTGAAAGTGTATGTCTTATAAAATAAGGAATTTTCATATACAAAGAAAAAGTGACCTCTTCTTGATAATAGTTATATCCAGCGAAAAGTTCATCAGCACCTTCTCCAGAAAGAACAACTTTTACATCTTTTGAAGCAATTTCGCTAACAAAATATAATGCTATAGCAGATGGATCCGCTATAGGTTCATCCATATAATATATTATTTTTTCAAACTCTTTTATATATTCATCCATTGTTATTATTTTTGAAAAATTTTTAATATTTAATTTATCTGATAAATTTTTTGCATAATTTATTTCACTATATTTTTCATCATCAAATCCTACAGTAAAAGTTTTATTTGGCTTTGCAAGACTTACAATATAAGATGAATCTATTCCACTTGATAAAAATGATCCAATTTCAACATCACTAATTTGATGATTTTTTATTGAATCAATCATTGCATTAGAAATATCTTTTGAAGCTTTATCTATGCTTATATTTTTTTCATTAAATTTTAATTTAAAAAATTCATTAATTTTAATAGTATCATTTTTAAAAGTTAAACTAGTTCCTGGTTTTAAAGAATAGACCCCTTTAAAAAAAGATTCTTCTGTTGGGACAAAATTAAAACATAAATATGCAGATAAAATATTAGAATTAAGTTTTTTTTCAAAATCTGGATGTTCAAGTAATGCTTTTATTTCTGATGCAAACATAAAAGTACCATTAAAATAAGCATAGTATAGTGGCTTTATTCCAAAATAATCACGTGCCATAAATAATTCTTTTTTATTAGTATCCCAAATTGCAAAAGCAAACATTCCACGAAGTTTTTTAGGTAAATTTTTACCCCACTTTTCATAACCATGCAAAATAACTTCTGTATCTGAATTGGTTTTAAATTTGTGACCTTCATTAATTAGTATTTTTCGCAATGATTTAAAATTATATATTTCGCCGTTAAAAATAATTATTTTTGTTTTATCTTCATTAAATATTGGTTGTTTACCACTCTTCAAATCAATTATTGCTAGCCTTCGATGTGCAAGAGCTATATTATTATCAATATAATAGCCTTCATCATCAGGACCACGATGCTTAATTTTTAAAGACATGTTTTCAATTATTTCTTCTTTATTTTTTTTTTGATTAATAAAACCAACTATTCCGCACATATTTTCCCATCCAATTAATTTTCTTCTTTATAGTTACTTTTATATAATTCTACCACTTCGTCATTTTTATTCTTATTTACGTTAATTTCTGGTAAATCACTTATTGAAGCTAGACCAAAATAATCTAAAAAATCTTTTGTCGTTTTATATAAATTTGGATGCCCTGGTAAATCACTTTTGCCACATACTTTGACTAAATCTTTTGCCATTAATTTTTTTATCATAAATGCAGATGAAATACCTCTTAAATTATCAATATCTACTCTTGTTATTGGTTCATTATATGCAATTATTGCAAGAGTTTCAAGTGCAGCTTGACTCAAATCATTACTATTTGAATTATCTTTTATAAGTTTTTGATAATAATCAATATGTTCCTTTTTAGTAGTTAATTTAAATGAATTTGATAAATAACTAATTCTGATACCTCTTGTTTCTTTTTCATATTCATTTTGTAATTCTTTTAATAAATTTCTTGCCTCGTTTTCATTAATTTCTAAAACATCACATATCTTATCTAATGTTATTCCGTCGTCTCCTACGACGAACAATAATCCCTCTAAAACTGCTACTTTATTCATTGTTAACCTCGATATATATTTTACTAAAATTTTTTTCTTGCGACAAGATAATTAAATTATCTTTACTCATCTCTAAAATTGAAAGAAAAGTTAAAACAATATCTTCTTTCGTATTATTTTCAATTAAATCAATAAATTCTATTTTTTTTTCTTTTTCAAGTAATCTATTAATATATTGTATTTTATCTTTAATACTATATTCTTTTTTAGTAATTCTAGTTGTTTTTGGCTTTTTAAATTCATATCTTTCACTTATTTCAAGCATTGCATTTACAAGCTTAGTTATGTCAATACTTCCATTTAATTTATTTTCATCATCAACATAAGCCCTAATATTTTCAGGTAATTTTGTAAAATAATCTTGTCTATTTTTTTCAAGTTCACGTAAATCATTTGTTATATTTTGATATTTTTCAAATTCAATTAATCTATTTCTAAGTTCTTCTTCACTATTTATTTCAAAATTTGAATCATCTTCTTCATCATCTAAACCTAATAAATTTTTACTTTTTAAATGAATAAGTTCTGATGCCATAATAAGATATTCACTTTTATTATCTAAATCATTAGAATCAAGTGATTTAATAAATTCAATATATTCATCTATTATTTGTTTTAAATCTACTTCGTAAATATTATATTCATGTTTTTTAACCATGTGAAGTAATAAATCAAGTGGTCCTGTAAAATCTTTAATGTTAAAATTCATAAATACTCCTAATTACAATTAAAATTCATTGCTTTCATTTCATAATTTATTTTAATAGGACTAACACCTTTTTTATAATAATAAATATTGTCTATATTTTTTGTAAATTGATTATAATCAATAGAAAAACTAAATGCAAATTCATTTTCATTACTTGATATTGAAGTACTTATTCCTTTTTCTATATTGTATGAAACAACATATGAATAATATTTGTTATACTCACTTTCATAATCAATATTTGATTTACTATATTTTACATGGTCCTCTAAACGATATAATTTGTCATCTTGAAAATAATATAATAATGTTTCAATATTATTACTACATGTAAGAGTTGATTTATTTTCATTATCTACAGTTAACATAATTAAATCATAATCTTCTTCATTTATTTGAGCAATTAAGTATTTTGAAGGTGTAATATCTAAATTATATGAAATACTTTTACTTGACTTACTATTTATAGATTCATTAATTTTTACTATTTTTTGTAAATTGCTATTTTCATCATATAATTTTATAAAATAACCATTATCAGTTAAATTAAGATCAGATTCACCATTATTATTAATTAGATAAGATAATTTTCCTGCATCAAATTTTATATTTGAAAAAGTTAGATTATTAATTTCAATTGGATCAGCATTATTAAAATCATATAGTATTTCATTAGTTATGTTTTCAGTAGTTGTATTATTTTCTATATCATCATCAGCAGGAACAGTATTGTTTACAGTATTATTATTAAATGCTCTATTATACAAATATTCTCTATAGGCTTTTTGAATATCTGGCAAAAAGTATATTACTAAGATAAATATTAAAAATAAAATAACACTACCAACCCATCTATGTTTTTTCTTATCAGTCCTTCCAATAGTAACTGATTGTAATGGATTTGATGTAATGTCTATTTTTCTTTTCTTTGCCATATATCATCCTACTTTCAAAAAATATTATACTATAATTTAATCGATAAAACAAGAAAACTATTGCCTTTTGAAAAATATTTTGCTACAATATAATTGTTTTTTGGCGATGTAGCTCAGCTGGCTAGAGCATCCGGTTCATACCCGGCAGGTCGAGAGTTCGAATCTCCCCGTCGCTACCAATGAATTTTAACTCAAGTTTTTTAGCTTGAGTTTTATTATTAGACAAATAATAAATTATATGATATAATCTTTTTGTTCGAAAAAACTTTAATTAGAAAGAAGGAAATTATGAAAAATGAATTAGATGAAACATCTATTGTTGCTTTAGGCGGCCTTGGTGAAGTTGGAAAAAATATGTATGTTATAACACACAAAGATGAAATAATCATTATCGATTGTGGTGTTCTTTTTCCTGAAGATGATTTACTAGGAATTGACTATGTTATACAAGATTATACATATTTAAAACAAAATGAAAGTAAAATTAAAGCATTAATAATTACACATGGTCATGAAGATCATATAGGAGGAATACCTTTTTTATTACAAAGTGTAAATATTCCTGTTATATATGCTCCGAAAATTGCCAGTGATTTAATAAATAAAAAACTTGAAGAAAGAAATATTAATTATAAAAATATTGAAATAATTAATAAAGATTTAGTTCTTAAATATAAATATTTTAATATTGAATTTGTAAATACCACTCACTCAATTCCAGATAGTTTTGCTTTAGCTATACATACACCAAACGGAACTATTTTTGAAACTGGTGATTTTAAATTTGATTTAACTCCAATAGGGCCAATCGCAGATATTCATAAAATGGCAAAAATTGGTTCTGAAGGTGTAACTCTTTTATTAAGTGATTCTACAAATGCTTTATCTGAAGGATATTCAAAAAGCGAATCTTCTGTTGATGGAACTTTAAATGATATTATTTCACGCCACCATGGAAGAGTTATTATTGCAACATTTGCCTCAAACATCTTTAGAATTAAACATATTGTTGAAACTTGTAAACAATATGGAAGAAAAATAATTGTGTTTGGTAGAAGTATGGAAAATGCTATTGAACTAGCAAGTAATAATGGCCTAATCGATGATAAAAGTATATTTATTGATGCTTATCAAGCTAAAAGTTTAAAAAGAAATGAAGTCTGTATATTATGTACAGGAACTCAGGGAGAACCTTTAGCGGCATTATCAAGAATTGCTAATGGTGTACATAAACAAATATCACTTTTAAATGATGATTTAGTTATTTTTTCATCTAGTGCTATACCAGGAAATGCTAATAGTATTAATAAAATAATTAATAAATTATATTTAAAAGGTGTAAGAGTGTTCACAAATACAGAATTTAGTGATATTCATACATCTGGTCATGCTAAAGAAGAAGAGCTTAAATGGATGTTAAGAATTATTAATCCAAAATATTTTATGCCAATGCATGGTGAATATAGAATGCTAAAAAAACATGCTGAGATAGCTAAATTATGTGGTATTGAAAATTCTATTATTGCTGAAAATGGTAATGTTATAAAATTAAGTAATGGCAAAGTTTATAAAGATGGTAATGTTACATCTGGAGATATTTATGTTGATGGTTCAAGAGTTGGGGATGTTGGATCAGTTGTTTTAAAAGATCGTAAACTTATGAGTCATGATGGAATATTAATTGCTATTTTAAATATAAATACGTTAACTAGAAAACTTCTTATTAAACCAAATGTTACAGCAAGAGGATTTGTCACAATTAATGAAAATATTGAATTAATAAATAAAATTGAAAATAAAATATCAGAAGTAACAAATAATTACTTAGCAAAATCAATTTATAGTTATACTGATTTAAAAAATCAAATAATTTTAGAGGTTCTTCCATTTATTAATGAACTTACAGGAAGAAGACCAATTATTTTACCTGTAATTATGGAAGTAAATCAATCATTATATTAAAAAAAGTCTACAAATTTAATGAACTTGTCAATAGAAAGTAGACAGTAAAAAGATATTTATTTAAACCCTAGTTGAGTTCTGTACTCAATTGGGGTTTTATAATTTAAAGCAAATGATGGTCTATAATAATTATTGTCATATACAATATCATCTATAAAC
>JAQXPH010000036.1 GCA_029100545.1 bacterium
TCTTCTTATGTTTAGTCTCATAATATCATCCTCAATATAATTATACCACCATACGAAGACCTACGCAACATTAAAACAATAAAAAAACTAAGTTTTTTAATGCTTAGCGAAGATTTCTAATTAAAAACTGTCAAACTCGGGCGATATAGATAAAAATTTTAAGAATAATAATATAAATATATTTTTTTGTATTTTTGTGCTATAATTGATGTAGAGTAGTTGAAAATTGTCATTTCAAAATAAGGAGTGTGTAGTATATGGCAATGATTAAATGTCCAAAATGTGATAAAGAAATATCAGATAAGGCAGTGAAATGTGTTCATTGTGGTCAAGAGTTAATTGAAAAAACAAATTTCTTTTGTAGTGAGTGTGGAACTGAAATAAAAGGTAATGAAGATATATGTAGTAAGTGTGGATGTCCTATTGATCGAAAAAAAGATTCTGAACCACAAAAAGTAGAAGTCACTGGAGTAAAAATAGGATATGGTATTCCAAAGAAAAAAATAATAATAATTGGAGTTATTATAGTATTACTTGTATTTGGATTTGTAGCAATAAAAAATAATAGTGATAAAAAGAAAGCAGAAGAATTGAGCAGTCAGTATAAAAGTAATTTAAGTACAATTACATTTAAGATGTTAAGTGGTGCTGCAGAAGCTGAAACATGTGGAAATAAAATAAAAAAAGTATGGTCCAATACAATATGGGAAGATGATGATCCAGAAACAGATAAATATACTAAAACTAATGGAATATTTAATGATGATTTTAATGATTCTTTAATTGCATTATTTACTGATTCTGATTTCAAAAAGATAACAGATAGTGTTGAGGAAAATCAAGATGAAGTAAATAAGCTTATGAGGGAGATGAAGAATCCGCCGGAAGAATGGTCAGATGCTTATCGCGATCTAAAGGATTATTATGATGATTATTTAACATTAACTAATTTGTGTACAAATCCAAGCGGAAGTTTACAGACATACTCGACAAATTTTAATAATGCAGACACTGATACATTAAATGGATATAATAAGGTTAAGTCATATTTAGATTACTAGAAATTAGTAATCTTTTTTTAAAAAATATTGAATAAAAGACATAGCAAACTTTTTGTGTTATGTTCAATAAATATAATGAAATAGGAATTTGCTAAAAAATTGCGAAAAATCGTTAAAAAAGTATTTTAGATACCTTTTTTTGAAGCAAAAATACAAATATTTTGTATTGATAAAAATCACGATATTTCCTTTATTTATAGGGGATTACAAAAATTTGAATAACAAAAAAATTTAAATTGTGTTCGCTGCCAAATAGACATGGAACATCAGCTTTTTAGTCATAAGAATTTTGATAAAAATAAGGCATTTTATGTTATAATAATCAACAGGAGGTTTTTATGGAAAAAATTAATACTGAAATATTAGTGTCATCATTATTTACAATCGATTTTGATAAAGTAGATTCATTACTTTATACTTATACATTAGGTCAATTATCAATTGACAATAATAAGTTACAATTATTTGAATTTGAAGAATCAGAAATAAGTCAAAAGTTCAATGAGTATGTTGATTATGATGGAATTATTTTTAACTTAAAAGATGATATTACATTAGATACAAATGTCAGTCCAACAGAAAATCATACTTGGCCTTTAGGGAAAGCATTACATACTAACAAAAAATTAGTTGAGTATTTATCTGAATTGGATTTTAGAAAAATAATAATTAAAAAAATTGAATCATTAGGTGTAGATAGAATAGATAGTTATGATTTGCTATTTAGTGACAAAGAAAAAGAAATAATGTATAGGATGTTTGGAATAGAAAATATGCATAGAGAAAATGCTATTAAACAATCAGAAATTTATAGTCAAATATATAATCAAGAATCTGGAGATATAGATAGAGTGATAAAAGGGTTAAAAAAATAGTAATACAAAAAATCTTCGAAAAATGCTTATTTTTAAAATTTAGATACTCTTTTTGGATACCTTCTGCTAGGTTTCCCGAGTTCTGTAGAGTACTCTCGGAATCTCAAAAGTGCCCTCAAAAGCCGGAAAGTGCCACCAAAAGCTCAAATATGAAGAACCATGTGGAAGTGACAAAAAATATGGAATAGAAATTCAAGTAATAGAAATGGATGTAGTACCTGGTAGAGATAAAAACGGAAAACAATTTGGATATGATTCACAGAATATTTCTAAAAATGCTACAATATGGAATACGGTTTTTAAGTATGCAAATAAGTACGGAGTTAGGGCAATTACTGGCTGGGGAATAAGTGATGCTTTATGTTGGTCCCTAATACTAATTGTACAATGGTAAGAAAAAATGGAGAAGAAAAGGACTTTCATAAAAATCTTATTCAAAATAAATGTAATACATTGGTAAGTTACTTTTCAAATTTTATAAATAATATAAAAACATTGGTAAAAAGAAAGACATAAAAAGTATCCAAAAGTTAGTCATAAAGATGGTATTAAAAACTAATTTATGTTGACAAAGGTTTAATAATAATATAAAATTAAATTAGGATTAATTCCTAATTTTAAAAGGAGACAATTTGAACAATTATTCCAAACAAAGAGAGATAATATTAGAAATTATTAAGAAAGAAAAATCACATCCTACAGCAGAAGATATTTATGTAATAGTTCATAAATCTTATCCATATATTAGTAGAAGTACAGTTTATCGTAATATAGGTATTTTAGTAAATAATAAAACTATATTAAAGTTAAAAGTACAAAATGGTGCAGATAGATATGATTATATTTATGAAAAACATTATCACAGTATTTGTGAAAAGTGTGGAATTGTTTATGATTTTAAATATGATTTTGATATAAAAAGAATTCAAAAAGAACTATTAAAACAAACCGATGTTATTTCTAATATAGATACATTAACTATTTATGGAATATGTAAAGATTGTTATAAAGAAAAGGAGGATAAAAATGGAATTAAAAGGAAGTAAAACAGAAAAAAATTTAATGGAGGCATTTGCTGGAGAAAGTCAAGCTAGAAATAAATATACTTATTTTGCTAGTAAAGCAAGAAAAGATGGTTATGAACAAATAGCATCAATTTTCGAAGAGACTGCTAATAATGAAAAAGAACATGCTAAAATATGGTTTAAATTACTACAAGGTGGAGAAATTCAAGGAACCATCGAAAATTTAAAAATGGCTGCTGAAGGCGAAAATTATGAATGGACTGATATGTATGAAAGAATGGCTAAAGAAGCTAAAGAAGAAGGATTTGATCATATTGCATATCTTTTTGAATCTGTTGGTAAAATAGAAAAAGAACATGAAGAAAGATATAAAAAATTACTTGAAAATGTTGAAAATGGACTAGTATTTTCAAAAGATGGCGATAGAATTTGGAAATGTAGAAATTGTGGACATATAGTAATTGGATCTAATGCTCCTGAAATTTGTCCAGTATGTTCTCATCCTAAATCATATTTTGAAATAAAGGCAGAAAATTATTAATTTTGAAAATTTAAATATAAAGGCTTAAAGCCTTTTTTTATATATATTTTTTTAAATTAATGATATAATTGTATAGAAAGGTTTTTATGAAAGAGAAAATTTTAAATTTAAAAGATAGATTAAATCAAATTGGGAGGTCTCTTTGACGTATCTAATTTAAACAAAGAACTAACAATTTTAAAAGAAAAAACATTAAATCCAGATTTTTATAATGATATTAATAATTCAATGCAGGTACTAACAAAAATAAGTGAATTATCAAAAATAGTAAATGAATATAATTCTTTAGAAAATGAAATTAATGATGATTTAGAACTTATTGATTTAATTAACGATGATGAAATTAATTCACTTGAAGATAAAATATTAGTTCTAGAATACAATACATTTTTTTCTGGTTCTTATGATAATCTTAATTGTTATTTAGAAATTCATCCAGGAGCTGGAGGAACTGAAAGTTGTGATTTTGCTGAGATGCTTTTAAATATGTACCAAAAATTTTGTGATAAAAATAGTTTTAAATATGAAATTATATATTTACAAAAGGGTGAAGAAGCAGGTGTTAAATCTGTGAATTTAAAAATACTTGGAAAAAATGCTTATGGTCTTTTAAAAAATGAAAGTGGTATTCATCGACTTGTAAGAATATCACCATTTGATTCAAATAAAAGAAGACATACATCATTTGCATCAGTTAATGTTACACCTGAGATAAAAGATAATATCGAAATTGAAATTAACGAAAATGATTTAAAAATAGATGTTTATCATTCATCTGGTGCTGGTGGACAAAGTGTAAATACTAGTAATTCCGCTGTTAGAATTACTCATTTGCCAACAAAAATCGTAGTGGCTGTTCAAAATGAAAGAAGTCAACTTAGAAACAAAGAAATTGCAATGCAAATATTAAAAAACAAATTATATTTATTAGAACTTGCAAAAAATGAAAACATGAAGGATTCTTTAAAAAATAATGATAGCATTAATTTTGGTAGTCAAATAAGAAGTTATATTTTAGAGCCTTATAAACTTGTTAAAGATCATAGAACAAATTTTGAAAGTAATGATCCAGAAAGTGTTTTAGAAGGAAATATAATTAATATGTTATTATTTAATTTAAAAGGATTAACCTAAAAAAACAAATTTATTTTAGTAGAAATAAATACGCTTTGAAGGCGAACTTCATGCGTGGTGGAAAGGAATGAAACCTAAAGTGAAAATTGATGATATAGTTAATAAAGAGCATCCTCTTGATAAAAATTATGTTCCTAAAAATTTAGTTAAAGATAATATAATTCAAACTCCTAATTTAGATGATAGATATTTAACATATTTAGATAAAGAAGCATATGAAAGTTTTCTAGAATTTAGAGAGTATGGTTTATATAATGGTGTAAATATCATTATTGATTCTGGCTATAGACCTTATAAATATCAACAAAAAATATTATTATATAATCTAATTAAGCATGGTGATGAAGCATATAAAACAGTTGCAATTCCAGGGACAAGTGAACATCAAACTGGTCTTGCTTTGGATTTTGCACTTATAATAAACAATTTTTATGTTGAAGTTTTAAATGACTTTATTGAAGAAGTTAAATGGGTACATGAAAATGCATATAAATTTGGTTTCATTTTAAGATATCCAAAGGGAAAAGAAGAAATAACAGGTTTTAATTATGAATGTTGGCATTTAAGATATGTTGGAAAAGATGTATCTAAAATAATGCATGATGAAAATATTGAAACATTAGAAGAATATCATATTTTAAAAAGAACATATGGAAAAAAATACTTGTAAAACGAAAAAAATTTGGTATTATAATAATCGTATGAATGATGTAATTAATTTTTTAAATGAGAAAATAAATAAAGATGATTGTGTTATTGTTGCATGTTCCGGTGGACCAGATTCAATGTGTTTACTTTCTTTAATGTTAAAAAAAACAAATAATATTGTGTGTGCACATGTAAATCACAATATAAGGAGCCAAAGTTTAGAAGAATATCATTATGTTGAAAATTTTTGCAAGGAACATAATATTATTTTTGAAGGTTTAAATATACGCTTTGAAAATACAAGTAATTTTGAAAATAATGCTAGAAAAAAAAGATATGAATTTTTTCTTGAATTAAAAGAAAAATATAATGCAAAATACATTTTAACTGCACATCATGGTGATGATTTAATTGAAACTGTTTTAATGCGTATTGCAAGAGGAAGCAAACTATCAGGGTATTTAGGAATTAAAAAGGAAAATAATATTTTTTTAAGACCTCTTCTTTATATTACTAAAGAAGATATTTATAAATATTTAAATGATAATAATATTAAATATTATATTGATCAAACTAATTATGAAGAATATCATCAAAGAAACAGATATAGAAAAGTAATCTTACCTTTTTTAAAAAACGAAGATAAAAATGTTCATCGAAAATATCTGAAATTTAGTGAAGAATTAGAAAGTTATGATAACTTTGTTAATGAGTATATAAAAAAACTTGGCTTGATAAATTTTTCTAAAAATTATATTTATATTGATAAAGTAAAGAAAGAATCAAAATTTATTAGAAAAAAGGCCATAGAACTATTAATTAAAATTATTCAAGAAAATGATATTTTAGAGGTTAATGATAATGTTTTACTTGATTTAGTAAATGTTTTATCCTCATCGAAAAGTAATATAGAGATATCTTTAAATAATGGTTATATAGCTCAAAAAAATTATAATATTTTTATAATTACAAAAAAACTTATTGTTGATAATTATTACATTCCTTTTGATTCATATTTTGAAAATAGTGATTATATAATTAAGAAAGTCGAAAATGTTGATATTAACAGTAATTACGTAATAAGACTTAATTCAAATGATATAAGTTTACCAATTATAATTAGGAGTAGAAAAGATGGAGATAAAATTTATGTTAAAAATCTTGGATTTAAAAAAATAAAAGATATATTAATTAATGAAAAAGTAAATATTAATAAAAGAAAAAATATTCCTATAATTACTGATAGTAAAAACAATATATTATGGATACCTGGAATAAAAAAAAGCAAATTTGATATAGGAAAAGATAAAAATTGTGATATAATACTTTTATGCGAAAGGAAAGAGGAAAATGAAAAATGCTAAAAAGAGTTCAATTATAAAAAATATCGCACCATATTTAGTATTAGGTATGATACTTGGTATTATTATGGTTATACTACAATTTCAAGGCGCTGTTGTTAATGAATTATCTACCGGTAATTTAATGACGGCATTAAGAAATAATGAGGTAACTGAAATTACAATTACTCCAAAAAGTAGTGAATCAATTTATTATGTTGAAGGAAAATTAAAATCTTATAAAGATGGTGAATCATTTTCTACAAAAGTTGTTGAAGATGAAGTACCTCAAATAATTGAGTATATTAATGAAAATAATATTGAAGAATATGATACAAATAAAGATCCTGGATCTTCTACACTTTTATACATAGTATTAAATATTCTTCCTTTAGTTATTATAGTAATTGCAGCATATTCATTATTTACTAAATTAGCTAGTTCTAATAAGAATTCAATGGACTTTGGTAGAAGTAAAGCAAGACTTAGTGATGGTAAAGATAAAAAGTCTTTTAAAGATGTTGCTGGATTGAAAGAGGAAAAAGAAGAAGTTGAGGAACTTATAGATTTTCTCAAAAACCCTAAAAAATTTCAAACTATGGGTGCGAGAATACCTAAAGGAGTGTTGCTAGTTGGTCCTCCTGGAACAGGTAAAACATTACTTGCAAAGGCTATTGCTGGTGAAGCAAATGTACCATTTTTCTATATAAGTGGTTCTGATTTTGTAGAATTATTTGTTGGTGTTGGTGCATCAAGAGTTAGAGATATGTTTAAAGAGGCTAAAAGAAACGCGCCATGTTTAATATTTATTGATGAAATAGATGCTGTTGGACGTCAAAGAGGTACAGGACTCGGCGGAGGACATGATGAAAGAGAACAAACTTTAAATCAATTACTTACAGAGATGGATGGTTTTGGTGCAAATGAAGGAATAATTATTATTGCAGCAACAAATAGACCAGATGTATTAGATCCAGCTCTACTTCGTCCAGGAAGATTTGATCGTCAAGTAACTGTTAGTTTACCAGATTCTAATGAAAGAGAGGCAATATTAAAAGTTCATGCTAGAAATAAAATACTTGCATCAGACGTTAAATTAAATGCAGTTGCAGCAAGAACTCCAGGTTTTTCTGGAGCAGATTTAGAAAATTTATTAAATGAAGCAGCTTTACTTGCTGTTCGTAGAAATAAAACCAAAATTACCATGGAGGAAATAGACGAAGCTACAGATCGTGTTCTTTTAGGACCTGCTAAGACAACTAGAAAGATAACCGATAAAGAGAAAAAACTTGTTTCATTACATGAAGCTGGACATGCAGTTATTGGTCTTAAATTGGAAGATGCTGAAGTAGTTCATAAAATAACAATAATTCCACGTGGTATGGCTGGTGGATATACTATGATGCTTCCAAAAGAAGAAAAACTAGCTATTATGACTAAAAATGAACTATTAGGAAGAATAACAGGACTTTTAGGTGGTCGTGTTAGTGAAGAACATTTTTTACATGAAATGTCTACTGGTGCTTCAGATGATTTCAAAAAAGCTACTGCTATTGCAAGAAGCATGGTAACAGAATATGGCATGAGTGAACTTGGACCAATGCAATATGAAGAAAGAGAAAAAAATGTTTTCTTGGGAAGAGATTATGCAAAAAGTAAAGATTTTTCTGATCAAGTAGCATTAGAAATAGATAGAGCAACTAGAAAAATTATCGATTCATGTTATGAAAAAGCCAAAAAAATTGTATCTGAAAATGAAGGATTAATTTCTTTATTATCTGATGCATTAATGAAATATGAAACACTTAATAAGGAACAAATTGACTATATTGTTGAAACGGGTTCAATACCAAGTGAAAGCATATTTGAGCAAACTAAGGATGAAGAACAAAACAAAACATTAGAGGATTTAAAGAATCTTGCTAAAGAGAAAAAAATAAAAAATTATTCAAAAATGACAAAAGCTGAACTTGAAGAAGCTTTAAAAGAAAGTGAGGAATAATATGTTTGAAACTATTTTACTAATTGTATCAGTTTTACTTATTGTATTAGTGCTATTACAAAGTAATAAAGCATCTGATGCTGGAAGTATAATAACTGGTGGAAATGATGCATTATTTCAAAATATGAAAGAAAGAGGTGCGGAATTATTTATTAGTCGTATTACCTTAGTTTTGGGAATTATATTTTTTATTATTTCATTTATATTGTTCTTAAAATAAAGCCATTTTGGCTTTTTTATTTTGTTTTTTTAATTGAATAATATCTTCAACTAATATATAATATATATGAGATGATTAATATGAAAAATAAAAATGGTTTTACGTTAGTAGAGATACTTGTTTGCATTGCTATAATAGCAGTAATGGGGATTGCAATTGGAGTTAGTACAAATAAAATGAGTAAAAATACAAAAAATACAAACAATGAAAATCTTTTAAAAGAAATTCTAAGTGCAGGAAATACTTATTGCCAATTAAGTGCAAAAAAATCTGAATGTATTGATGGTGCAACAGTAACTTTTGATAATTTAATTTCAGCTGGTGTTTTAGATGAAAAAATACTTGATAAAGTAAATCCTACGATAAATGGTAATGTAAAATTTAGAGCAAATAATTTTGTAAGTATTAGTATTGTGGGTGGTGAAAGAGATATTATATATATTTCTGAAAGTAATATATATAAATTATCTACTATTGATAATTGTACTAAAAATGGTGATTGTAGTTGGGGAGAATAAATATGAAAGAAGAGATTATAGCTAAGTTAAAAGAAGAAAACAAAGGGTTAACTTTAATAGAAATTAATGATTTACTTGGTTTAAATACTGTCGAAGAATATAAAGAATTACAAAAAGAAATTACAACACTTGTAAGTGATGGGTTAATTCATAAAAGCAAAAAAGATAAATTTATTTTGATGGAAAAATGTTCTTCACTTCTTACCGGTATATTACATATAAATAAAAATGGTAATGGTTTTGTTGATACTAAATATGATGAAGATACATTTATTAGGCGTGAAAACTTAAATGGAGCAGTTGATGGTGACTTTGTTGAAATTGATGTCCAAAATGATGAAGGAATTATAGTAAATATTTTAAAAAGAGATTTAAACTTAATTGTTGGAGAGATTGTTAAAGATAAAAAGAATAATTTAATTTTTAAACTTGATGATAAAAAGAAACAAATAAATATTAAATTAACTAAGGAAAGTTTAGAACATTTAGTTGAAGGGCATAAAGTATTAGTTCAAATAATTAAAGAAATTGACAAAAATTTATATTTAGGAAAAGTTGTTAAAGTAATTGGTCATAAAAATGATCCTGGCGTTGATATAATGACAATTGCTTGTAAACATGAAATATTTTTAGATATATCAGAAACTGCAAAAAAACAAGTTGAAAATATGGAAACAGTTGTTTCTAACAATGAATTAGTTAACAGAAAAGATTTAAGAAATGAAATGATTTTTACAATAGATGGTGATGATACAAAAGATATTGATGATGCCATAAGTATAAGAAAAGACTGCAATAATTATATCTTAGGTGTTCATATAGCAGATGTTTCGCATTATGTAAATGAAGGTACACCTCTTTATGATAGTGCATATGAAAAAGGGACATCAGCTTATCTTGCAGACACAGTTTTACCAATGCTTCCTCATGAATTATCTAACGGAATATGCTCTTTAAATGAAGGCGTAGATAGACTTACTATTAGCTGTGAAATGACAATTAATAATCAAGGAAAAGTATTAGATCATGATATATTTTTATCAGTAATCAATAGCAAAAAGAAGATGACATATAAAAATGTAAATAAGATTTTACTCGAAAATAATATACCTGAAGGCTATGAACCATTTGTAAATAATTTAAAGTTAATGCAAGAACTAGCTAATATTCTGCGTAAAGAAAAAATTAATCGTGGATATATTGATTTTGATTTGGATGAAGCAAAAATTGTTCAAGATGAAAATGGTAAAGCAATTGATGTTATAAAAAGGACTCAAGATGCAGGTGAAAAACTTATTGAAGATTTTATGATTATAGCTAATGAAACGGTAGCAACTCATATATATAATATGGATTTACCTTTTGTTTATAGAATTCATGGTACTCCTAACTCTGAAAAAATTGAGGACTTTTTAAATTTTGTTAAATTATTAGGATATAGATTAGATATCTCCACAGTTGATTTAACACCTAAAAAAATGCAAGAAATATTGGAAAATTTGCATGATAAAAAAGAATTTGAAATTTTAAGTGATATGCTTTTAAGAAGTATGAAAAAAGCTATTTATAGTTCAAATAATATTGGGCATTTTGGTTTAGCAAGTAAAATATATACTCATTTTACTTCTCCAATAAGAAGATTCCCTGATTTAATGGTTCATACTTTACTTCATAAATATTTATTTGAAAACAAAATTGATATGGAAACAATTAGATATTATGAGAATTACTTACCATCTGCATGTGAGCATGCTTCAAAAAAAGAAGTTGATGCACAAGAGGCGGAAAGAGAAGTACTAGATATGAAGATGGCAGAATACATGGAAAATTATATTGGTCAAACATATAATGGTATTATTTCTGGAATAACTAATTTTGGATTATTTGTTAAACTACCAAATTTAATTGAAGGATTAGTTCATATTTCATCATTAAATGGTTTTTATACTTATGTACCAGAACTTCTTTCGTTAGTTTGTGATAATAAAATAAAATATTCTTTAGGTCAGAATGTAAAAGTTAAATTAGTAGGTGCTTCAAAAGAAAATTCAACTATTGATTTTGAAATAGTGGAGATTGATAGTGGAAATTAAAAATAAAAAAGCATATTTTAATTATTTTGTTGAAAAAGAAATAGAATGTGGGATAGTACTACATGGTACGGAAATAAAATCATTACGTAAAGGATCATGTAATATTAAAGATAGTTATGTGAGAATTAAGAATAATGAATGTTATATTATTAACATGTATATAGCTAAGTATGATGAAGCAAGTATTTTTAATCATGCTGAATATAGAGAAAGAAAATTATTATTACATAAGAATGAAATAAGAAAATTACAGGAAAGTATTAAACTAGATGGATATACATTAATTCCTTTAAAAATATATCTTAAAAATAATAAAGCAAAAATATTAGTTGGATTATGTAAAGGAAAAAAACTTTATGACAAAAGAGAAAGCATAAAAAAACGTGATTTAGAAAGGGCTAATAAACTATGAAAAAGAATAAAAAAAAGAAAATAATAATTATTTTAGTTACAGTATTAATACTTATCATAATATCATTATTATTAATATTTAAAGATAAATTATTTTCTAAAGAAACAATTAATAATACGAATATAAATGAAAATACAATAGTTGAAGAACCTGAAGTAAATATTGTTGATTTAAATTCAAATTCAAGGCCTTATGCGGTGATGATAAATAACTTAAACGAAGCAAGACTTGTACAATCTGGATTAAATGATGCATATTTAGTATATGAGATTATTGTAGAAGGTGGGATTACTAGATATTTAGCTCTTTTCAAAGATGTAGATGTTCCTCGTATTGGATCAATAAGAAGTTCAAGACATTATTATCTTGATTATGTATTAGAAAATGATGCAATATATGTTCATTGGGGATGGAGTCCTCAAGCAAAAGAAGATATTAAAACATTAAAAATAAATAATATAAATGGATTAACATATGAAGGTAAGTATTTTTACCGTGAAAACCCAATAAGTCCTTCGAAAATAGCTTCAGAACATACAGGATTTACAAATACAGAGTTACTTAGTAATGCTGTTAATAAATTAGGTTATAGAACAGAAACTAACAAAGGTTTATTACTTACGTATAGTCCAACATCTATTGATTTATCTTCTTTTGATTCAGTTCAAGATGCAAAAAATATAAAAATAGTGTATTCAAATTATATAACTAATACATACGAATATGATATAGATAATAAAGTTTATAATAGATATGTTAATAAATCTGTACAGATTGATAAAAATAACGATGAGCCTATAACTGTTAAAAATATAATTGTTTATTCAATAAATAATTATACAATTGCGGGAGATAAAAAAGGACGACAATTCTTAGATAATATTGGCTCTGGTGAAGGATACTATATTACAGAAGGTAAAATAATAAAAATTAACTGGGAGAAAGAATCTCGTGAAAAGCAAACAAAGTATACATATGAAGATGGCACAGAATTAATTGTAAATGACGGAAATACGTTTATACAAATAATTCCAAAAACAGGAAATATTAGTTGGGAGTAATATTATGAATGGTTTATTAAATTTTGTAATTAATTATTATATTATTTTTATAATTATAAGTGCAGTTTTAATTTTAGCTTTGATAGGCTATATTGCAGATAAAAAAACTAGAAGTGATATTAAAATTAAAAATAAAAATGAAAATTTGGAAACTAATGAAGTAAAGATAGAACCTGAGAAAAAAGAAGAACAAAAACAACCTGAAAATTTATAGCAGGTGTTTTTTTAATCTTTAGACTTTATATTTATAATTTTATTTGATATAATAATCAATGTTAAAAGTAAGGAGAAAAAATGAATTTATCAAGTATTTGGACAATCATAACAAAGGTAATTGATATTTGCTTTGTATGGATTGCAATTTATTTTATATTAAAAAATGTAAAAAATAATACTAAAATGGCATTAATAGTAAAAGGAGTAATTATTATTCTTATAGTGAAATTTATAAGCGACTTATTAAATTTATATACTGTGGGAGTAATTATAGAATATGCTATTGAGTGGGGACCTCTAGCGTTAATTGTTATTTTTCAACCCGAAATAAGAAATGTTTTAGAGTCAATAGGTCGAACACAACTTCTTGGAAGACATAAAGTTCTTTCTACTGGTGAAAAAGAAAAAGTTGTGAATGAAATAATGAAAGCAATGGATTATTTTAGAAAAAATAAAATTGGTGCTTTGATTGTAATTGAAAGGGAAGTATCACTTCAAGAATATATTGATAATTCGACTAAAATCTATGCTGATATTTCTGATTCTTTAATTGAATCATTATTTTATCCAAATTCAGCCTTACATGATGGTGGAGTAATAATTCAAGGTGATAAAATTACTTGCGCTGGTTCAGTTTTTAAAACAAGTATGAATCAAAATTTATCAAGGAAATTAGGAACACGACATAGAGCTGCTTTAGGTATCGCTGAAGAAAGTGATGCTCTTGCTTTAGTAGCTTCAGAAGAAACAGGAAGATTATCTATAGCTTTAGATTCAGAGTTACATTATAATTTGACTAATGAAGAATTTAGAACAATTTTATTAGATGAATTAAATAATAAATCTGAAATCTTCTTTGATGCAAATGATGTTGAGGAGGACCAAAATGCGTAAATTTTTTAAAAAATTATATAAGTTAATTGATGCACTAATAATTGTTCCAATAAGTAGGCTAATATACAATATTCAAAAAATATTTAAAAAAAATAGTGGATTTTTAGATAAATTATTAAATAAGTCAAATTTTTTAATATTTTTATCATTAGCCCTTGCAATACTACTATTTTTATTAGTAGATTCTAAGGCCATTTCCTTTGTAAAAGACGAAGCAGAAGTTATTAGTAATGTTCCGGTTAATATTAAGTATAATCAAGAAGCGTATGTTATTGAAGGAGCACCATCAAGTGTTAACATTATGATTTCTGGTAGAAAAAGTGATATATATTTAGCAAAACAATTAGGAGAATATGAAGTTACATTAGATTTAACAGAATATAAGGCTTCAGATAGTGCATATAAAGTATATTTTACTTATACAAAATCAATTAATAATTTAAAATATAATCTTGACCCATCATATGTTTCAATTATGATAAAAAATAAGGTAAGTAGTGTATCATCTGTAACATATGAGTTAATCAATCAAGATAAACTTGATTCAAAACTTAGTGTAAAAAGTGTAGGATTATCTAAGTCAGAAGTGGTAGTTAAAGGTAGTGAATCTGCATTGAAAAAAATTGCTTGGATTAAAGCACTGGTGGATTTAAGTAATCCTGACTTTACCGAAGCTGGTTCATATGATATTGATAATATACTTCTTGTTGCATATGACAATAGTGGAAAGATTTTAAATGATATAGAAATAGTTCCAAGTACATTAAGTGCAACTGTTGTTTTGGATAGTTATTCACAAAGTATTCCAATTGAAGTTAAAACAACAGGTACATTAGTATCTGGAAAAAGTATTGCAAAGATATTAATTAATAATAGTACTGATTATTCAATTACTGTTTATGGAAATGAAGAAGAAATATCAAAAATAAGTTCTATTCCGGTAACAATAAATGTTGATGGATTTGGAACAGATAATGCTAAAAATTATAATGTTACTTTAACAAAACCAAGTGGTGTAAGATACATGTCAGCATCATCAATTAATATTTCATTGACATTTGGTACAGAAGAACAAAAAACAGTTGAAATAACGAATATTTCAAAGAAAAATCTTGGTAATAATTTAAATGCAAATATTATTTCTGATTCAGCAATTTCTGTTACATGTAAAGGTGTATCTTCTGTTCTTGATAAAATTGAGCCAGAAAACATAAATGCATATGTTGATTTATCAGGCCTTGGAGTAGGAGATCATGAAGTTGAAGTTAAAATAGATAATACCAATCCTTTGGTAACATATGCAGTTTCTTCTACTATTAAAGTTAGAATTTCATAAAAAAATAACCTATAATAGGTTATTTTTCATTTTCACCAAATTTTGCAAATAGTAAACCTATATTAATAAGTCCACATATTCCCACAATAGCATAAATTATATTTGGTATTGGGGAACTAGATGTAAATAATGATTCAACTAAATTAAAATTAAAAAATCCTATTAAGCCCCAATTTATTGCACCAATAATAGTAAATATAAGAGTTATTTTTTGTAGTGTTTCCATAAAATCCTTTCTAATAATTATTTTTTCCTAATTTTTATTTTTTATACATGAATATTTTAATATATTACAAATATATTTTATTAGAAAAGGAGAGAAAATAAGTGAAAAAAATATTAATATTACTAATGGGAGTTCTTTTATTAATGGGTTGTTCTAAAAAAAGTAATATTGATGTAGCAAAAGAATTTGAGAAAAAAGT
The DNA here is from genome assembly GCA_029100545.1 of bacterium. Classification (GTDB taxonomy): domain Bacteria; phylum Bacillota_I; class Bacilli_A; order RF39; family UBA660; genus UBA6448. The sequence continues at coordinate 15,802 of JAQXPH010000036.1, forward strand.
TAATAAATCAAAGTCCTATCAAATTAAAGGAAATCTTGAAATACAAAATGATGAAGAAATATTTAAATATGATATAGATGTTAGTTATTTAGAAAAAAATTATTATAAAGTAGAAATGATAAATACTGCTAATGAACATAAACAAATAATTTTACGAAATGATGATGGATTATATGTAATTACACCAGCACTTAATAAAAGTTTCAAATTTGAAAGCACATGGCCAGATAATTCATCACAAAGCTATATTCTTTCATCATTAGTTAAAGATGTAAAAAACGATGAAAAAAAAGAAATTATTGCGGATGATGATAGTTATATTATAAAAGCAAAAGTAAATTATCCAAATAATGAAGAATTATTATATCAAAAAATATATTTAGATAATGATTTTAATATAAAAAAAGTAGAAGTATATAGTAAAAGCGATATAGTTAAAATAAAAATGGAAATTAAAGATATTGATTTAAAAGCTGGGCTAAATGATGATATTTTTGAACTAAAAAATTATATTCAAGAAAATGAATGCAATGATGAAGAATGCGAAAGTGATAAGAAATCTATGAGCAATATAAATAGCGCAATATATCCTTTGTATATGCCATCTAATACATATTTAAAAAATACAGAGATTGTAAATAATGAAAATAATTCACGTGTAATATTGACCTATTCAGGATCAAAAAACTTTGTATTAATTGAAGAAGGAGCAGTTGTAAATTTAGAACATGAAATAATACCAGTATATGGAGAACCAATAATGTTAAATGATACCATTGCTGCTTTATCTACTAATTCTATGTATTGGACTTCAAATGATATAGATTATTATATGGTGAGTGAAGATTTATCTGTATCTGAAATGGTTTTTATTGCGACTTCCTTAAATAATTCTACAAGCGTTAGTTCAATGAAATAAGCTTTTTGCTTATTTTTTATTGCCAAGAAATAAAATGATGTTATATAATGTTGATAGGTGGTTATAATGGGAAAGAAAAAAAATAATATTAATAAATTAAAAAATAAAACTACTACTACAATAGATAATGAAATAGTACGTTTCATTATAATATTTTTTATTATTGTATTAGTAGTAATTGGTTTATATTTTTTATCAAAAATTGTAATTAATAAGAGAAATGTTGATAATAATACTGTTGATACAATTGAAATTGCATATGATAAATTAAATGTTGGAATGATTTTTAATAGGCCTTATGATGAATATTATGTAATGATTTATGATTCTAATATTGAAAAAGCGGTATATTATTCTACAATTATTACAAAATATAAAAATTTAGAGGATTCTATAAAAATCTATTATTGCGATTTATCAGAAAAAGTAAATAATAAGTATTATTCTGGAAAAGAAAATGGTAATGTAAATGCAACAAATATTAATGACCTTTCTTTTGGAAATCTCACTTTATTAAAAATTAAAAATGGTAAAATAACTCTTTATCTAGAAAATATTGAAGAAATAAAAAAAATATTAAAATAATTTGAAGTTTTTGCTTCAAATTTTTTTAATGTATATATAATGTGTTTTGTATATTTAATACTTTTATTTTTAAATGAATTTTGATAAAATTATAATGAGGAAAATATGAAAAAAGGGTATGATTTAATAGAAGTTGTTATTATTGTAATTGTTGTATCAATTATATCCGCAGTTTCTACGGGTGTTATTATTACAAAAGGTTTTAATAATGATGGTAATTATACATATGCAGATATTGCCAAAGATAAAAATTTGCAAGAGTTTATAAATGTATATTCGAAATTGAATTTATCATATTATCAAGATATAAATAAGGAAGAAGTAATTAAAAGTGCAATTAATGGAATGATAACATATTTAGATGAGACATATACTGGAATACTTGATTTAGATAAGTCTAATTCGTTATTAGAAGATTTAAATGCTACTTATGATGGTATTGGAATAACAATTAATAATAATTTAATTGTAAATGTAATTAAAAATTCTCCTGCATTTGATGCTGGTATTAAAGAAAATGATTTAATTATTAGTATTAACGATACCGATGTATCGACTAGTACTGGAGAAGAAATATCAAACTTATTAAAAGAAAGTGAACAAAACATTAAGATTTCAGTTATTAGGGGAGAAGAAATAATTAATTTTGAAAATTTAAATTTTTCTAAATTAGATATTCCGCGAGTAGAATATAATATTATTGAAGGCTCAAATATAGGTTATATGCATATTTCGTTATTCTCAAAGTCAGTAAGTGACCAAGTTGAATATGCACTTGGAGAATTATATAAAAAAAATGCGAGTGGACTTATAATTGATTTAAGAAATAATACTGGTGGTTATTTAGAAGAGGCATATAATGTATCAGAATTATTTTTAGAAAAAGGACAAATCGTTTATTCTTTAGAAGATAAGGACAATAATATAACTAATTATAAAGACAAAACATCAGATAAATATGATAATCAAGTTGTTATATTAATTAATGGGCAAACCGCATCTGCTGCTGAGATATTAACAGCAGCACTAAAAGAAAATAGTAATGCAATAACAGTTGGAACAACATCGTATGGTAAAGGAAAAGTTCAACATACATATACTTTATCTTCGGGAGAATTAGTTAAGTACACATCTTCATACTGGTTAACTCCAAAAGGAAAATGTATTGATGGAAAAGGTATAGTTCCAGATTTTATTGTTGAAAATGAGACAAAAACAGATAATGAAGGAAATAACTATTTAATCGATAATCAACTTGAAAAATCTATTAATATATTAAAAGGCGAGTAAATTAATATTTGCTTGCTTTTTTTTTATATATTATAATGTATATGAGGTATATATGAAAAAAGGAGATAAATTAACAATTCATTGCTATAAACATAATGGAAAAATTGATAGAATAAGTGGAGAGGCAATTGTGCTTGAGGATAATGATGAATATTTAGTTTGTGCAAACAACAAAGTTAAATTAACCGAAAATGATGGTAGGAGCCATAGAACAAAAGAAATTGCAATACTATTTTTTTATAAAAAAAATTGGTATAACATTTTAGCACAGCTAAAGAAATATGGATTGTTTTACTATTGCAACATTGCATCTCCATTCGTTATAGATGGTAATATAATAAAATATATTGATTATGATTTAGATTTGAGAATATTTCCTGATGGAACATTTAAAGTTTTAGATAAAAATGAGTATCGATATCATAAAATAACTATGAAGTATTCTGATGAAATAGATTTAATAGTTCAAAACAGTTTAAATGAGTTAATTAAATTAAAAGAAACAAATGAAGTTCCTTTTAAAAAAAATGTCATAGAATATTATTATAATATGTATAAAAAATTAACTAAGGAAGAAAATAAATAAAATTAGTATTAATAATTTTAAAATATATTACATAAAATATGGTGTACTAAGAAAAAAATAGTTAAAAAAATGTCTAAAATTAAAAAAAATAAAAAAAATTTAAAAAAATTGAATTTTTTTGTTGACATTAAACTTAATGTTTGGTATATTACTATTGCACTTGAGAAAAAAGGTGCAAAAATGGTCTTTGAAAACTGAGTAAAAAAAGTCAATTTGAGTAGCTTTGATTAAACTTAAATATTTAGATTTTAATAAAATCTTTTTTATTGAGAGTTTGATCCTGGCTCAGGATGAACGCTGGCGGCATGCCTAAGACATGCAAGTCGTACGAGATGGCCCATTGATTTTGATTGAAGGTGGAGTGCTTGCACAAAACTGGATTTCTTATGAAGTGGATTTTCCATCTAGTGGCAAACGGGTGAATAACACGTGGGTTACCTACCTCTATGTTGGGGATAACAGTTGGAAACGACTGATAATACCGAATATGCTCTACGGAGTAAAGAAGCCTTTAAAGCTTCGCAAAGAGATGGGCCTGCGGCGTATTAGCTAGTTGGTGGGGTAATAGCCTACCAAGGCAACGATGCGTAGCCGAACTGAGAGGTTGATCGGCCACACTGGGACTGAGACACGGCCCAGACTCCTACGGGAGACAGCAGTTAGGAATATTCGTCAATGGGGGAAACCCTGAACGAGCAATGCCGCGTGAACGATGAAGGCCCTATGGGTTGTAAAGTTCTGTTGTTTGGAAAGAA
>JAQXPH010000037.1 GCA_029100545.1 bacterium
TTTCCCAGTTGATGCTACAGGTAATCCATTTACTGCTGCTTATTTTGCAGTAACTGGTGATGTACTTGCAAATTTATCGGAAGATATGGCGGCAGAAGAAAAAGCAAGAGCTACATATGAAGCATTAATTAATGAAACAAATGATGAAGATATTATTGGACCACTTTTATTTTTAAGACAAAGAGAAATAATTCACTTTAATAGATTTAAACAATTATATGATTATTATAAAAAGAAAAATTATTAAATTTTTAAACTTTATCGAAAGATAGAGTTTTTTTATCATTAAAAAAAATTTAGTTAATATATTTTAATATGAAAAAAATTATTAATTATAGCATTTTTATAGCATTTATTATAGGAACTATATTTTGTAAAGTTTATCCAATTAATTTAAAATTATATTCTTTTTTTACTAGTTTTTTTTCTTTTAAATATATACTTTATTTATTTTTAATTATAATATTATTATTTTTATTTCCAATATTAAGTATAAATTTTTCTTATATACTATTAATTTATAACTTTTTTATATTTGGTTATATGTTAGTATTATTTTTAAAAAATTTTGGTATTATAGGAATTATTTTTATATTAATTTATATGATTATATTTAAATTATTAAATTTATTTATTTTATATTTATCATCTTTTTATTCATTTAAATTTATTAAACATATTTATTTAAATATTTTTAGTAAATACAAAAGAAATAAAAAAAATTTATCTTTATATTTTAAAAAAAATATTATTATGATTTCTATTTATTTTATAAATAATATATTATTATTATGTTTATCTTCATTTATAATACCTTTTCTTTTGAAATTATTTAACATAAGTTTATAATATTGACTTTTTAATTAATTTTGATATCATAAAACTTGTAAGAAGGGAAAAAGTATGAGTAAAGTAGTTATTGGTATGAGTGGAGGAGTAGATAGTGCAGTAGGTGCATATTTACTTTTAAAAAAAGGATATGAAGTAATTGGACTATTTATGCGTAATTGGGATAGTAATATTAATAATGATATTTTAGGAAATCCTAATGATTTTAATGATATTTGTCCCCAAGAAAAAGATTATAATGATGCTAAAAAAGTATGTGAACATTTAGGTATAAAACTTTATAGAGTAGATTTTATTAAAGAATATTGGGATTATGTTTTTACCTATTTTTTAGAGGAATTAAAAAAAGGAAGAACTCCTAATCCAGATATGCTTTGTAATAAATATATTAAATTTGATTTATTTGTAAAAGAAGCAAGAAAGTTGGGAGCAGATTTTATTGCTACAGGTCATTATGCTAGAATTGAAGGTAATAAACTTCTTCGAGCAAAAGATTTAAATAAAGATCAAACCTATTTTTTAGCAGATGTTAATGTTAATAATTTTAAAGATGTACTTTTTCCTATCGGTGATTATACAAAAGAGGAAGTAAGAAAAATAGCCAAAGAAGAAGGTATTCCTGTTTTTGATAAGAAAGATTCTACAGGAATATGTTTTATTGGTGAAAGAAATTTTCAAAAATTTATGGCTAATTATTTAAAACCAAATCCTGGGGATATTATAAATGTCCAAACTAAAGAAAAAATTGGAACTCATCAAGGACTTATGAATTATACAATTGGTCAAAGAAAAGGTGTAGGACTTTCTGGTGATGAAGAAAGACATTATGTATGTGGAAAAGACACTAAAAATAATATTTTATATGTAGCATATGGTGATTCAAAATATCTTTATTCTGATGAATGTATAATAGAAAATGTAAATTTTATATCAAGTAAAAGACCTTCATTTTGTACTGCTAAATTTAGGTATCGTGGACAAGATCATCCAGTTGCCTTAGAATATTTAGAAAATAATGAAATAAAAGTTATCTATAAAGGACTTGCTAAAAGTGTTACTCCTGGTCAAGCATGTGTTTTATATGATGGAGAAGAATGTTTAGGTTGTGGTTTTATTAAAGAAGTTTTAAAAGATGGTAAACAACTTTGGTATTTAAAATAATTTTTTTAAAAAAATATATAGTAAAAAAAATAAAACTATGTTATTATTAAATAGTAGTAATAATAAGAGGTTTTATTATGGTAAAAATAAAAAATTTATTAAATAAAATAAAAATTATTTTTAAAGATTTAATAAATAATATCAAATTATCATTTAAAAATAATAAAAAGAAAAGTATAACAATACTAAGTATAATAGTTTTAGCTATATTAGGTAGTATAACTTTAATTACCTATTCTTTTTATGTAAATAAATCTACTAATTTATTAATAGCAGGGGTAGCTCAAATAAATCCAAATGATATAAAAATAAATATATATAGAGAAGATAAAGATAGTAGTGGAAATGGTCTTGGAACATATTCACTTTCATATTATATTCCATCAGAAACAGCTTATACTTATATGGAAGCTAATACTACATGTGATACAGGTATAACAATAACAGGTTTTACAAATAATGTTTTTTCAATAAGTGCTACGAAAAGAGGAACATGTAATGTTTATTTTGATGCAATTGATGGTATTGCTGAAGATTATATAATAAATTTATTTGTACAAGAAGAATTAGGAGGAACAACTTATAAACAAATGGGACAACTTCCTATAAATGAAACAGGTTATTATTATACAGTAAATAATGAAAAAACAAGTTGTAATCCAAGTGGAACAGTATCAATAGAAAATAATAAAATACTTGTATATGCCTCAGAAAATACTACATGTAATGTTTATGCCGACAAAAATGAAAAATTAACACTATATAAAACTATTCAAGCAAAATATAATGAAGGAAATACATTTGTAAAACTTTATGATGGTGAAGGATCAGATACATATGCAAATCCAGTATATTATTATAATGGTGCAGTAGAAGATAATAATGTTTTATTTGGGGGATTTTGCTGGAAAATAGTTAGAACTACTGATACTGGAGGAGTTAAATTAATTTATAATGGTGTTCAAAAAACAGATATTGATACTATTCCTCTAGAAGAATCACAATATTTAAATTTATCAAATGATGCAAACTATCCATATACGTTTGATAGCACAAATAAAACATGGACAAGTACAAATAAAACAAACGGTGCGACAGGTACAATAACTTTTACTGTAGCAGAAGCAGGAGATTATATATTAACATATACTGTTTCATCGGAGGCAAATTTCGATAAAGCAATATTTTATAAAGATGGTACAGAACTTGGTACTTACAGTGGTTCTGTAAGTGGAACTATTACTTTGGAAGGCCTTACAACTTCAAATGTAATAAAAGTTGAATATACAAAAGATTCATCGGGAGCAAGTGGAAATGATAATGTAGTGTTTAGTTTAGGCAAAACTATAGGTAATTCATATTTAACATGCAATAACACGGGAACTGATTCCCAAATAGGAACAAGTGCATTTAATAGTAGTTCTAAATCACCAGCATATGTTGGTTATATGTATAATACAGTGTATACTTTTTCATCTAAATCAATGTCATCATTATCTAATATAGTATTTGGTAATTCATTTACATATTCAGGTGGCACGTATACACTCACTGATACAATGACAATAGCAACTTGGTCAGAAGGTTATAATACAATAAATAATAATCATTATACGTGTTTTACTACAGGTACTACCTGCCCGTCTTTATATTATGTATATTATACTTCTTCTTCATATGCATATTATATAACTCTTACGGGTGGTAAATCAGTAAGTGATGCTTTAAATGAAATGTTATATGCTGATGATGTAAATAAAACTGATTCCGCTATGAAAACATATATAGAAACTTGGTATGAAAATAATATGACAGCATATACCTCATATCTAGAAGATACAACTTATTGTAATGATCGAAGTATATTAAATTTAAATGGATGGAATCCAAATGGAGGAGATACAAGCGGTTCTTTACAATTTAAAAATTATACTACAAATTATAGTTTAGTATGTGGTAGTGTTACAGATCAGTTTAGAGTAGGAAATACAAAAGCACCACTTAAATACCCAGTGGGATTACTTACTTCCCCAGAAGTATGGCTTGCATATAAAGATGCAAGCTATAGTACTTATTATTTAAATACAGGACAGCACTTTAGGTTAGGATCTCCTTGTGAATTTAGCAGCAACGTTGCTTATGAGGGGTATATTAGTAGTGCGGGTGACTTAGGTCAATGGCCTGTAAACACTTCTCTCGGAGCCAAGCCGTCCGTTTCCTTAAAACCTGGCACCGGGTATATTTCAGGAAATGGGTCATATACTTCGCCATATTTGATAGAATAACGCAGTAATAGGTAGGTGCCATCACTTTACACTAGCAAGTCCTCGCGAAAACCCTTTCGCGAGGTATAAATTGTAAAATAAAAAGTCATAAATATTTTAAAAAGTCATAACTTTAAGGTGTTTATGACTCTTTTTAGTGTACTTATATATCGCATAATAAATGATGAAGTTTATAATTTATATAATAAGTTATCTAATATTTATTATGATAAATATAATAAAATAAGTAAGTTAAATGAATTAGTAGATAATTTATTAAATAAAGATATAAATAATTATGAAATAATATTAAAATTTTTAAATAAATTATAATAATATTTTTTTATAAAAAATAATTTACAAATAGAAACATATTTATTATAATGTATTCAGGCTGTGATTAATATGAATTATAATTTAGGAAAAAAAGTAAAATTATTAAGAATTAGAAGATCTTTAAAACAAGATGATTTAGCTAGAGTTTTAAACCTTAGTCGTGGACAAATATCTAATTTAGAAAGTGGTAAAAGAAATATAAGTTTAAGTCAATTAGAAAAATTAAGTGAGTATTTTAGAATAGATATGTCTTACTTTTTTATGTCTGAAACAACTGATTCTTGTCTAGATTTAATAGAAAAAGCAAAACTATTATTTGATAGTAAAGAACTTACAAGTGAACAAAAAGAAGATTTATTTACTACAATTATGAAAATATTTTTAGATTCAAAAGATAAATAAATTTAAGGAGGGTTTATGAATCAAGATAAAATGCATTTAATAAATAAAATATTTAATAATGAAACTATAAGAACAGTATAGGATAAAGAAGATGAAAATATTATATAAGTGTTATTGATATTGGTACTGTTTTAGTTGATAGTGAAGATCCAGGACATTACTGGAACGCTTTAAAATCTAGATTAAAAAAGTAGGAAATGAAACGGTGACAAATTGTCACCAGTTGAAATTGAAACTTTCTTTGTAAAGTTTGTTGTGACTAAAGATAATGAAGAAACGAAAATCATAAAAAAATTAAAAAGATTGAACTTTTTAATTTTTTAGTGTCCCAATAGGTACTATATAAACATTATTTTCATTTTTATATGCATATTTTCCAATTGCTGTTAAAACCATTAAAAATGATGGTTTTTTCATTTTTGTAGTATCAATTTTTTCTTTTAATTCTAAAAGACTTTTAATTCCTTCGTTAATTAATTCATCTCCACCTAGTTTTATTTCAATTAATCCATAATCTCCATTTCTTAAGTGGATTACTGCATCACATTCAAGGTTATTTGCGTCACGATAGTGATAAACATTTCCATTTAAACTTTCAGCATAAACTTTTAAATCTCGTATACAAAGTGTTTCAAATATTAAACCAAAAGTATGTAAATCATTTATTAAATCATTTGGACCAATTCCTAAAGCTGCTGTAGCAATTGATGGATCAACAAAATATCTAGTATCAGAACTTCTAATAGCGGTTTTACTACGTAAGTTTGGATTCCAGGCTGGAACTTCTTCAATAACAAATATTTTTTTTAAAGCATTAATATATGAATAAATAGTGTCTTCATTTAATGAATTAATATCATTATTTTGCATATCTTCTTTTAAAACAGCAATTGAGGCTTGAGTTCCTTGATTTCTTGCATAAGATTTCATTAAACGCTTAACTCTTTCGCTATCTTTAATTATACCATCTGCAGAAGAAATATCATTTTTTATAATGCTATCAAAGTAGTCAAATGCTTGCTCTAAAGCAATATCATTTTCCATAAATGTTGCTCTTGGCCATCCACCTCTACATGTAAGAAATGCAATGTCATTAAGGGTTAAATTATTAATACCTTTTATATTATCTTTTTTCTCAAATAAATCATTTAAACTAATAGAACCATTTGATTCTCCTGATTCATATAAACTCATAGGACGCATTGTTACCCATGAAAATCTTCCAGTGCCACTATGATCAATATCGCTTTTATTCACTGGGGTAGTAGAACCGGTTAATAAAAATTGCCCTTCATCATTTCTATGATCTACTTCAAATCTAATAGCATCCCATAATTTAGGTGCTATTTGCCACTCATCAATAAGTCTTGGTGTTTCACCCTCTAAAAGAAGTTCTGGATTCATTTGTGCTAAAAGTATATTTTGATTTTTTTGACTTGGATCAGACATATAAAGTTTACTTTTAGATATTTGTTCACAAGAAGTAGTTTTGCCACACCATTTTGGTCCTTCAACTAAAACTGCACCTTTTGCTCTTAATTTTTTTTTAATTGTTTCATCAATTATTCTTTTTTTGTATTCCATTTTTATCCTTTCAATGTGTTAATTATAACATACTAAAAGTATACTTTCAATCTTAAATCGGTAATTTGTGGCAATTTTGTTCGGTAATTTGTGGCAATTTCATTCGGTAATTTGTAAAAAAGAATAAAAAATATTAATAAACATACTATTAAATATGAATAGTATGTTTTTATCTGATTTACAAGAAAAAGAAATAATATCAATTGAAACTGGGCTTAATTATGGTCATATAGTTGATTGTGAAATAGATAAAGAAGGTAAAATAATTACATTTATTTGTGAAAATAAAAAATTTTTTAAAAAACCACTTATAAATAATGAAGTAAGTTTTACATATTCTGATATAGTTAAAATAGGTAAAGATGTAATACTTGTTAAAGTTTAAAAAATTGTTTATAATATGTAATATGAAAAAGAAAATTTTTATATTAAGTTTTATTATATTATTAATTGATCAGTTAAGTAAAATAATACTTGATAAAGTACTTATATTAGGTAAAAGTATTAAAATATTTGATAAATTTTTATATATAACTAAAGTATATAATGATGGAATTAGTTTTAGTATGCTTACTGGTAAAAGATATTTAATTATAATAATCAGTATAATAATTTTAGTATTTTTGTATTTTTATCTGAAAAAATTTAAAGAAAATAAAAAAAATATAATTGCTTTTTCTCTTCTTATTGGAGGACTTTTAGGCAATTTAATTGATAGAATTATTCATGGATATGTAATAGATTTTATAGATTTTTATATATTTAATTATAATTATCCTATATTTAATATAGCAGATGTATGTATATGTATAGGAGTATTTATTCTTTTATATAGTATATATTTAGGGGAAGATAATGAAAATAGTAGTGGAAGAAAATGATAATAAAAGAATTGATAAATATTTAAGTGAAAAAGTATCTTTTTCAAGAAGTTTAATTGAAAAGATGATTAAAAATGGTAATATTTTAGTAAATAATAAAAGTGTTAAAGAAAGTTACAAAGTATGTATTAATGATGAAATTATTATTAATGAAGTAGTAGAAAATAAAAATAATATAGTTCCATGTAAAATGGATATTGATATTGTTTATGAAGATGATGATATTATGATTATTAATAAAGCTAGTGGTGTAGTTGTTCATCCTGGAGCAGGAAATCATGATAATACTTTAGTTAATGGTTTATATTATTATACTAAAAATTTAAGTGATTTAAATGGTGATGAAAGACCTGGTATTGTTCATAGACTTGATAAAGATACTTCAGGACTTATGGTAGTTGCTAAAAATAATAAGGCTCATGAAGTTTTAGGAAAAATGTTTATGAATCATGAAGTTAAAAGAACTTATATTGCTTTATTAAGTGGTGTATTACCCTATAATAAAGGGGTTATTGATGTACCAATTAAAAGAGATGATAAATATTTTGATAAAATGATGGCTTGTGAAGATGGCAAAAAAGCTATTACTCATTTTAATGTTTTAAAAAGATATAAAAAATATACTTTAGTATCATTAAAATTAGAAACAGGAAGAACTCATCAAATAAGAGTACATATGGCATATTTAGGTTATCCTGTTTATAATGATCCAGTGTATAATAATAAAGATGCAACTTCTTTTGGACAATTTTTACATTCAAAAGAAATAGATTTTAATCATCCTATAACAGGAAAGCATCTTCATTTTGAAGTAGATGTACCTAAAGAGTTTAGTGATTTTTTAAAAAAGTTAGATAAGGAGTAGTAATGGATAAAGTAAATGTTAGAAAACAAGATCAAATACTTATGAGTTTAGTTCATTATTTTGTTACAAAAGAAGGATATGCTCCAATATTTGTTCAAGGTGTTAAAGATGAAATATGGCTAGAAAAAGTAGATGGACCATATAGAATAATTAGAATAAATAATAATTATATTCATAATGAAGAACAATATAATTTTGAACAATTTAAAATAAAAAATATTATGAAACAAATTAAAAGAAAAACATTATCTTTTACAATTAATACATTAAATATAGATTTAAATGTAGCAGATAGAGTTGAAGTAAAAAATGAAAAAAATGTAGATAATATTAGTATTCATGAACTTAGTGAAGTTCAAAAAAATAATGATATTGTATCAGTATTTCCAAATATTAAAACTGATTTATTTGAAGGAAATGATTCTCTTGATTTAATTATTAATGTAACTAAAGATATTAATAATAAAACTGAGTCTGATAATAAAAAATTTGAGAAAATATTTTCTAAGAAAAAATTATTTGTAACATATATATTAATGGGTTTATGCTTTTTAATGTATATTGTTACTCTTATAATGGGTAGTAGTAATGTAATATATCTTATTTTGGGAGCAAATTATGCACCACTTGTTAAAAATGGCGAGATTTTTAGACTTATAACATATGCTTTTTTACATGGTAGTATTATTCATTTAGTTGTTAATATGTATTCACTTTTTATTGCAGGAAGACAAGTTGAAAATAATTTTGGAAAAGTTAGATTATTAATTATTTATTTCATTAGTGCTTTAAGTGGTGGTTTACTTAGTGCTTTATTTTCAAATGGCATAAGTATTGGCGCAAGTGGGGCTATTTTTGGCCTTCTTGGGGCACTAGTTTATTTTGGACTTCAATTTAGATTATATTTAACTGATGCTTTAGTAAGCAAAATTTTTCCAATTATTATTATAAATTTATTAATTGGTTTTACTATAACTGGTATTGATAATGCTTGCCATATAGGTGGTTTAATCGGAGGATTTTTAGCCGCGATGGCAGTAGGAGTTCCTGAAGTTGATAATAAAAAAGATCGAATTAATGGTATTATTTTACTTGTAATATATACTTTATTTATATCATATTTATTATTTTTTAGATAAAACTTTATCGAAAGATAGAGTTTTTTTAAAGAAAAAAAAGGAAATATGAAGTTTATTGTTAAAAAGTATAAGTGTAGGGGATAAATATGAAGTATATTAATGAAGAAGATATTAATAGAATTAGGTTAAATGCTAACATAGTTGACGTTATAGCAAGTTATGGAATTAAACTTACTAAAACTGGTAAAGACAATTATTTATGCTTATGTCCATTTCATGATGATCATAATCCAAATATGATAATATCTGAAAAAAAACAAATATATAAATGTTTTGGTGGATGTGGAGCTGGGGGAAATGTATTTAAATTTGTTCAAGATTATGAAAATGTTTCCTTCGCTGAATCTGTTAAAATTGTGGCACATAAAACAAATCAAGAATTTAATTATAATATATCTTCTTATGAAAATAAAAATGTTAAATATATTGATGAATATAAATTAATGGATTTATCACTAAAGTTTTATCAAAATAATTTATTTTCTGAAAAAGGAGTCGATGCTCAAAAATATTTAAATAATCGAGGAATAACTAATGATATAATTAATAATTTTAAAATTGGCTTATCTATTAATAATAATAGTTTAAAAAAATTTTTAGAAAATAAAAATGTTGATTTAGAACTTGCTTATAATTTAGGTTTATTAAATAAAAGTGGTATTGAATATTATGATGTATATCAAGATAGAATAATGGTGCCAATATTTAATGATTCTGGTTATTTATGTGGCTATACTGGAAGATGTTATTTAAAAGATGAAAAAAATAAATATGTAAATACGAAAGAAACTAATATTTATAAAAAAAGTGAAATTTTATTTAACTATTATAACGCTAAAGAACAAATTATTAAACTTCGTGAGATTATTTTAGTCGAAGGTAATATGGACGCTATTAGTTTAAGTAGTAAAGGCATTAAAAATGTATGTGCTTTAATGGGTGTAGTATTATCAACTTATCAAATTGATTTAATTAAAAAATTAAAATCTAAAGTAATATTAATGCTTGATAGTGATAATGCCGGAAGTACCGCTACTATAAAAGTTGGAGATGCTTTATATCAAAAAGGAATTGATGTAAGAGTTGTAAGATTAACTGGTGCTAAAGATCCTGATGAATATATTCAAAAAAATGGTGTTAATGCTTTAAATGAATGTATTAAAAATGCTCAAAAATATTTAGATTTTAAAATAGAAAATCTTAAATTAAGTTATAATTTATCTTCAATAGAGGATGTTACAAATTATGTTAAAACAGTTATTAATGATTTAAATTATACCTCTGATATAGAAAAAGAAGTTATATTAAATAAAATAAGTAAAGAATTTAATATAGATATTGAAATATTAAAAAAACAAGTACCTAAAAATGAAACTATTAAACCTATAATAATTCCCAAAGAAAAGAAAAAGAAAAGTAAGTATGATTTATCATCTTCGAAAATGATATATGCAATGCTTCTTCATAAAGAATATTATAGAATATATATGAATAATCTTGGGTATTTAAAAGATATAATTCAAAGAAAAACTGTTTCATTAATTGGAAGTTATATTGAAAAATATAATAATATAGATATTGCAGGTTTTATGGATTATGTGATAGAATATGAAGACGTTATTTCCTATATAAATGAAATTATTACTGATAATAATGAAGAAGATATTGATGAAAAAGAGTTTAATAATATAATTAATGTTACATCAAAGTCTATTGATTTAGAAGATATAAAGAAATTAAAGATTGAAATTGATAATGAAAATGATATAAATGAAAAAATTAAATTAATGGAAAAATTAAGAAAGTTAAAAGAGGATGTGGTAAAAAATGAAAGAAATTAAAACATTTAATGAAAGAGAAGAAGAACTAATTAAAATAGGTAAAGAAAAAGGTTATATTACCTATGAAGAACTTGCTGATAAACTTAAAGGACTAGATATTGATAATGATTTATTAGATGAACTATATAATAAATTACTTGAACAAAATATAACTGTTATTTCTAGTGATGATGTTGCCTCAAATGGTGGTAATATTAATAAAACAATTGAAGAAGCAAAAGAAGAAGAAATAATTTTAGATGATGAAGAAATTACTAAAGATGTTAATATTAATGACCCAGTTAGAATGTATTTAAAAGAAATAGGTCGTATTCCACTTCTTACACCTGATGAAGAACTTACTTTATCTGAAAGAATTAATAATAATGATGAAGATGCAAAAAGAATCCTTGCCGAAAGTAATTTAAGACTTGTTGTATCAATTGCTAAAAGATATGTTGGTAGAGGGCTTTTATTCTTAGATTTAATTCAAGAAGGAAATATTGGTCTTATGAAAGCCGTTGATAAATTTGATTCTAATAGGGGATATAAATTTTCAACTTATGCTACATGGTGGATTAGACAAGCAATTACTAGAGCTCTTGCTGATCAAGCAAGAACAATACTTGTTCCAGTACATATGGTAGAAACAATAAATAAAATGGTACGCGTTCAAAGACAACTTACTCTAGAACTTAATAGAGAACCATCTGAAGAAGAAATAGCTAAAAAAATGAATATAAGTATTGATAAAGTACGTGAAGTAATAAAAATATCACAAGATCCAGTTTCACTTGAAACACCAATTGGAGAAGAAGATGATTCACATTTAGGAGATTTTATCAAAGATGAAAGTAGTTTATCTCCTGAAGAATATACTGAAAATGAAATATTAAAAGAAGAAATAAATGAAGTATTAGAAAGTCTTCAACCAAGAGAACAAGAAGTATTAAGATTAAGATTTGGTTTAAAAGATGGAACTTGTCATACTCTTGAAGAAGTTGGCAAAAAATTTAATGTTACAAGAGAAAGAATTAGACAAATTGAGGCTAAAGCTTTAAGAAAATTACGTCATCCTTCTAGAGCAAAAAAATTAAAAGACTTTATGGAGGATTAATGAAAAGCCTTAGGCTTTTAGCAATTGCTTCATTAATAGATAATGGTTCTAGTGTTTTAGATGTTGGTACAGACCATGCATATTTACCAATAAATTTAAGTCAAAATAAAAAATGTAAAAGTATTATAGCAAGTGATGTATCAAGTAATGCACTAAAAATAGCTAAAGATAATTTAAAAAAGTATCATATTAATGATGTTAAACTTATTTTATCTGATGGACTTGATAGTATTAATGAAGACTATGATACTATTGTTCTTGCAGGTATGGGCACTAGTACAATTATTAAGATTTTAGAAAATAAAAAATTACCTAATAATTTAATTATAAGTTCAAATAATGACTTATATAAACTTAGAAATTTTATGAATAGTATAGGATATAAAATTATAAATGAAATAATAGTTTATGAAAATAAAAAATTTTACGATATTATTAAATATCAAAAAGGAAAAGAAAAATTATCATACTATAAAAAAATGTATGGTAAAAGTAATGATAAAAACTATTTTAAATATTTATTAGAAAAAGATAAATTAATTTATGCTAAAGTAAAATTTTTTAATAAAATTAGTTTATTAAAAAACATTATATATTTATATTTAAAATCTATTTAAAAAATGTTGGATTATTTATTAAATTACTAGTTGTGCTAGTAGTTTTTTTTATTTGTTTATTAAGAATATTATTATTATTTTTTAATACTATGTTATTTCCATTTTGAAAATATTTTAATATTTTTTTTGTATTACCAAGCATTGGTTTAACATTTTCATATATTGGTATAACTTCTTTAACTATATTAACTGTTTTTGAAAGCCCTGATATTACTTTTGCAAGTGTAAGGCCAGTTCCTACTATATTTGAAAACATATTGATCACCTATTAAATTATATGATAAAAAATAAATGTAGTACTAGAAATAAAAAAAAATATATGCTATACTTTCAATAGTAGGAGTATAAACAATGAATGAAAATAAAAAAAATAATGTTTTTTTAGAAATAGTTTTAGCTTTAACTTATATACCGGTTTATGCTGTACGTGGTATTAAATTTGTTTTATATGATATGTGGGTTTTGCTTTTTAATTATTTAAGTTGGCAATTAGAAAAAACTGTTAATGGAGTTACTAAAAAAGAAGAAAATTCTCGTGAAGAGAATGAAAGAATGTATCAAAAAACAAAAGGAAAAATTCATAAAAAAGAAAAAATATATAATTATAGTAATGCGACTTTAGCAAAATATGAAAAAATGAAAGTTGCACTTGAAAATGATTTAAGAACTAGTGGAGCTACAAGAAGCAAAACTCCGAATGTTTATGAGTTTATAGTTCGAAATGTAAAAGGAAATAATCAAATATTTAGGGGTACTATGACTGGTTTTTCAAAACTTGACATAAATGCTTTTTTAGTTAATGAAGGTTACGAAGTTTATGATATTAAAACCTCTAGGATATTAAATTTTATTAATGCTGATAATAATTCAATATTTGCAAAAAAGATTTCTACTAAAGATTTAATATTTTTCTTAACTCAACTTTCAACTTATTTAAAAGCTGGTATTACTTTAAATGAAGGCATGAAAATATTAACTACTCAAATGAAAAATAAAGATCGAAAGAGAACTTATAAATCAATTTGCTATGAACTTTCTTTAGGTGAAACTTTTTCTAATGCTTTAGCAAAACAAGGCAATTTATTTCCAGCCTTATTAATTAATATGATTAGGGCTGCTGAAGCAACCGGAACACTTCAAGAAACGCTTGAAGATATGGGAAATTACTATACAGAAGTAAATAATACTCATAAAGAAATGGTTAGTGCTTTAACATATCCAGTTATTGTATTATTCTTTTCTATTATTGTTGTAACATTTATAATAATTTATGTTGTTCCACAGTTTACCAAAATATATGCTCAACAAGATGTATCTATTCAAGGATTAACTTTATTTTTGGTTAATTTATCGGAATTTTTATCAAATAATTTAGCTTTATTGATTTTACTTTTTGCTCTTGCTATGTTTATTTTGTATGTTGCTTATAAAAAAGTTAAAGCATTTAGAACTGCTGTACAAGAAATATCAATGAAAATTCCAGTATTTAAAAATGTTATTATTTATAATGAAATATCTATATTTGCTAAAACATTTGCATCTTTACTTAGAAATAATGTTTATAT
This sequence comes from bacterium, assembly GCA_029100545.1. GTDB lineage: Bacteria > Bacillota_I > Bacilli_A > RF39 > UBA660 > UBA6448. The sequence goes on from JAQXPH010000037.1 coordinate 14,601, forward strand.
TACAGATAGTATGGATATTTTAAGTAAGATAACTAATAATGAAATATATAAAGCAATAATGTTTAAAACAATTGATAATATTGTTCAAGGTGAAAAAATTTCTGATGCATTTAAAGATCACTGGGCTGTACCAGATGTTGCATATTATATGATAGTAACTGGTGAGTCTACAGGACAACTAGCTGATATGATGCAAAAGGTAAGTGATTATTACCAAGTTATGCATAAAAATATTATAAATCAATTGAAAAGTTTAATTGAACCAATTATGATTGTAATGTTAGCGGTAATGGTTGGTGCTATACTTCTTGCCGTAATTGTTCCAATGTTTACATTGTATAATAATATTTTATAGGTGGTTTATGGTAGTATTATTATTTATTATTGGCGCATGTTTAGGATCATTTTATTTAGTAGTAGGTAAAAGACTTCCTAAAAATGAAGATATTATTTTTTCAAGAAGTAAGTGTGATAATTGTAATCACACCCTTTTTTGGTATGATTTAATACCTATTTTTTCTTATATATTTTTACGTGGAAAGTGTAAATATTGTCATAAAAAAATTAGTATAACAAATTTATTAATTGAAATAAGTATGGGTTTGCTTTTTTCTATTGGATATATTTATATGGGATTTTCATATAGATATTTTATTTATTTAATTTTAATAAGTTTAATGATTTTAATATTTATAACTGATTTTTTATATTATATTATATTAGATTCACCACTTGTTATATCAAGTATATTAATAATAATATTAAAATTAATTTATAATGGATATAAAGATACTATATTATCAATATTAAGTGGTATTGTTATATTTTTAGTAATGTATTTAATAAAAATAATTGGTGATAAAATATTTAAAAGAGAAAGTCTAGGGGGAGGAGATATAAAATTATCTTTTGTTATCGGACTTACATTAGGTTTTAGATTATCACTAATTTCATTAATATTATCATCATTTTTAGCACTTCCTTATAGTGTAGCATCTTTAAAATTACAAAAAAATAATGAAGTACCCTTTGGACCTTTTTTGGTTTCTTCATTATTTATTGTTTTCCTCTTTTATGATAAATTTATTAATATTATTAACTTATTTTAACTTGCGATATATGCAAGAATAGAGGCAGCTACTGACAAAAGCATTAAAATTATAAATGTCCAAGCAGCATTTTTTCTAGTTTTTTTCTTCATAATTATCATTCCTTTGCTAATATTAATGTATCATATAAGATTTATTTTTGCAATATAGAAAAAAGTAATAATTTAATATATATTTTTAAATTAATTTATGTTATTATAAATATGATTATTGAAGTAGGATGGTTGTATGAAAAAAATTATGAAAACTTTATTAAAAATATTATCTTTTATTGGTGTATTTATATTAATGATTATTATAACTTTATATAGTAGTTTATTACTTATTTGTTATGGACCTTCAAAAGAAGCAAGAAATATTTTTACGACGACACTTTTAGAAACAGGTGCTTTGAAATTTGTTGTTCATTTAGTGTTACCAAGTAGTACAATTAAAGAAATTGTTAATGCTAATTCTTTAAAGGATATGAAAGAAGATGTTAATACAGAACTTATTAGTATTGAAAATACTCAAAGTGATGACATTGTAATTGAAGAAGTAAATGGAAGTAATTTTCATGGTACAATGATGATTGTATCTAATCCTAAAAGAGTAAAAGTTGCTACTACATATCCTTTTACTGAATATGGCAAAACTTTAGACAAAATTGTTAAAGAAAATGATGCTATTGGTGGTGTAAATGGTGGTATTTATCAATCTACAGCAAATAAAGGTGGTTATCCAATGGGTGTTGTTGTATCTGATGGAAAAATTGTTTGGAATAGTCCTTATGGCGTAGGATATTATTTAATAGGTTTTGATAATAATGATATTTTAAAAATTTTATCTTTAAATGGACTTAGTACAACAGATGTTGAAAAACTTGTTGCAGATGAAGGCATAAGAGATGCTGTTACTTTTCAAGAAGAAGCAAGTGATGCTAATAATCATTTTGTTAAACTTATTGTAAATGGCGAAAAAAGAGAAAGTAATGGACTTGGCAGTGGAGCAAATCCTAGAACTGCAATTGGTCAAAGAAAAGATGGAACGGTATTACTTTTGGTAACCGATGGAAGAGGTTCAAATGGTCATCTTGGTGCAACCGCATCAGATTTAATTGAAGTTATGGAATCTTATGGTGCAGTTAATGCTGCCAATATTGATGGGGGTTCATCTTCGACAATGTATTATAAAGATGAGTATTTAATGACTTCTGTAACATTATATTATTCAAATTCATCATGGCGTTTACCTGAGGCATTTATTATAACTAAGTAGGTGAAGTATGAAAAAAAGAAGAAAAAAGAAAATGAGTCTTTATAAAAAGTCTTTAACAGTATTTGCATTAATTTTATTAATTCTTTCTGAAGCAGCTTTAATATATGTTTCAACTTCTTTAAAAGAATATGAAAATGGTAATATTGATAATTATATGAGTTCTTTAATTAAAGATATGAAAAAAAGTGCAAATAATAAAAATATTCAAAAATATTTATCTTATAATAACATAGAAAGTATTTATGAAAAAACTTCATCATTTGAAGAAGGGTATAAACAGTTATTTAATGATAGTAAAATTACTTATAAAGAATCTGACAAAAATACATATGATATTTATGCTGATGAAAATATTATTGCAAGTGTAACTTTAAATTCTAAACCAATGCATCGTTTAGGTTTATTAAGTTATAATAAATATGATATTTCTAAAATAGAAACTTATAGTAAAAATGGTATTTATAGTGCTGAAGTATATGTTAATAGCAATTATGATTTATATATAAATGATGTAAAGGTAAGCGAAGATGATTTAGTATCTAAAGAAGAAATAAAAGAATATAGTGAAGCATATGATAAAATTTCTTTACCATATCAAAATCATTATAAAATAACTAATCTTACTAAGAAACCTAAAATAACTGTTAAAGATAAAGAAAATAGTGTTAATGTAACAAATGAAAATAGTATATACTATGCACTTGATTATTTTAATACTAATGATAGTGAAAAAGCATTTGAAAAACTTACAAATAAAGATTTTGATCCACTTGAATTTGCAAAAAAATGGTCATTATTTTTAACAGCAGATCTTGGGGGCGAAAGATATGGTTTATATAAATTAACTCCAAATTTAATTGAAGGAACAAGTATATATAAAAGAGCATATAATTGGGCTACACAAGTAGATATTACATTTACTTCACTTCATACTTTAGATAATGAAACATTTACAAATATAAAAGTAGATAATTATGTTGTATATAATGAACTTGCTTTTTCTGTAGATATTTATTTAGAAAAGAATATGACTTTGATAAATGGCGAAAAAAGAGTTGATGTAATAAATGATACCTTCTATTTTGCTTATTATGATGGAGCATATCGATTAATTTCTATGAAAGCAAAAGGTGAAAAATAATGGATGATATTTTCGTAGTTATTCCTACACTTAATCCTAATATCGAAATACTATCTTCATTTTTAGAAAAACTTCAAAAAATAACCGATAATATTTTAGTTTATGATGATGGAAGTAGAAAAGAATATGAATCATTTTTTAAAGAAATTGAAAAGAAAAAAATTATTGTTTTACATCACTATGTTAATTTAGGTAAAGGTAGAGCAATGAAAGATGCCTTTAACTATTTACTATTAAAATATCCTAATTTAAAAGGTGTAGTTACTGCAGATAGTGATGGTCAACATAGTCCGAAAGATATTGAAAAAATTGCAAAACAAATTAATAAACACCCTGAAGATTTAATTTTAGGAGTTCGTGATTTTTCAAAAGAAAATGTACCTAAAAGGAATATGCTTGGTAATGTAATTACTCGTAATGTATTTAAACTTTTTGTAGGTCTTAAAATTACTGATACTCAAACAGGTTTAAGAGGATATCCTAAAATAGTAATGAGTAAATTTATGACTACTAAAGGAGATAGATTTGAATATGAAACAAATATGTTAATTGAGTCTACTCAAAAAAATGTTGGAATATATGAAGTTCCCATTGAAACTATTTATATTTCTGGTAATAGTGAAAGTCATTTTAATCCAATAAAAGATTCGTTTGAAATTTATAAACTATTTGTTAAATTTATTTTTTCATCATTATCATCGTTTGTTATTGATATAATACTTTTTTGGCTTTTTTCTACAGTAATTAAAACAAATAACTATATAATGCTTTCAACAATATTTGCAAGAATTTTATCTAGTTTTTATAATTATTTTGTTAATGCTTCATTAGTATTTAAAAATAAAAATAATTCATCATTTATTAAATATATAGTGTTATGTATAATTCAAATGTTTATTTCTGGAATATGTGTTAACTTTATCTTTAAAAAATTAAATATTAATTTAATAGTTATTAAACTTATTGTTGATATAATTATTTTTATAGTAAATTTTGTAATTCAAAGAAAATTTATCTTTGTAGGTGAATATGAAAAAAATAAATAAAAAAATTTTTATTCCAATTATTTTATTATTACTTTTTATTATTAATACTATTTTAGTTACTACTAATAAAGTTACTTTTATTGATAAAAGTATTTATGGTTTTATAATTAAATATTCAAGTGAAGTAACAACTACAATTATGAAAATAATAACTTTTTTTGGAAGTACTATTTGGATAGTTGTTTTAAGTATTTTAATTTTTATAATGTTTTTAGTATTAAAGCAAAAAGATAAATCCTATAAAATTGCTGGTTCTATTATTTTATCTACTATAATTAATAATATAGTTAAAATTATTATTCGAAGACCTAGACCAGAATATATGACTGTAGTAGAAAAAACATTTTCTTATCCATCTGGTCATACTATGGCAAGCACAACATTATATGGAATATTATTATACTTACTATTAAAAAGTAATTTGAAAAAAACATATAAAATAGTTTTTGGTATTATACTTGGTATTTTACCATTACTTGTTGGAATATCTCGGATATATTTAGGAGCTCACTTTTTTACAGATGTTTTTGGAGGATATTTATTATCGGGTTTAATATTAACGATAATTTACTATATTGATGAAATTAAAAAGTGTTAAAAGCGCTTTTTTTAATTTTTGGAAAGTGATATAATTTTTATGGAGGAAAAAAATGGAAATACCTTTTAAAGCTGGGAATATATTAATTCCTAAAAATGTCGATATGCACAAATGGAGCGTTGTTGCATGTGATCAATATACTTCAGAACCAAAATATTGGGAAGAAGTAGAAAATATAGTTAAAGATGCTCCTTCAACATTAAGATTAACTTTACCAGAAATTTATTTAAATGATAATAATGTTGAAGATAAAATTAGAAAGATAAATGAAACTATGATTGATTATTTAAATAATAATATGTTTAATGAATATGAAAATAGTATGATTTATCTTGAAAGAACTCAAAGTGATGGTAAAGTAAGAGAAGGTCTAATGGGAATTGTTGATCTTGAAGATTATTCTTACGAAAAAGGCTCTCAAACATTAATTAGAGCAACTGAAAAAACTGTAATTGAAAGAATACCACCAAGAATGAAAGTAAGAGAAAATGCTCTTTTAGAACTTCCCCATATTATGATTTTAATTGATGATGAGAAGAAAAATATTATTGAATCACTTAAAAATGAAGTTAGTACTAATGATTTAGTTTATGATTTTGATTTAATGCAAAATGGTGGTCATATTAAAGGTTATAAACTAAACGAGAATATTATTAATAATATAATTAATAAACTTTCTTTACTTGCAGATAAAACTTATTTTGAAGAAAAATATAATGTTACTGATAAAGGTGTATTACTTTTTGCAATGGGTGATGGAAATCATTCACTTGCAACAGCAAAAGCATGTTATGAAAAATTAAAAGAAACTATGAGTAAGGAAGAATATTTAAATCATCCTGCAAGATATGCTTTAGTAGAACTTGTTAATTTACATAGTCCTGCCTTAGAATTTGAGGCAATTCATCGTGTAGTATTTGACACAAATGTTAATGATTTACTTGATAGTTTATATAAATATTATGATATTAATGAAGAAGGTAATGGTCAAAAATTTGAACTAATTACCAAAGATTTTGATAAAACATTATATATTTCTAATCCTAAATCTAATATCGCAGTTGGTTCAATTCAAATTTTCTTAGATGAATATTTAAAAGATAATAAAGGAAGTATTGATTATATTCATGGAGAAGATGTAACTAAAAATTTGGCTAAAAATGAAGGTAATGTAGGATTTATTTTTGATGCTATGGCTAAAGAAGAATTATTTAAAACAGTTATTTTAGATGGTGCTTTACCAAGAAAAACATTTTCTATGGGACATAGTTATGATAAAAGATTTTATCTAGAAGCAAGAAAAATAAAATAAATGTAAAAAGTATGAAATATTCATTTCATATTTTTTTATTATATATTATAATTGTTATGAGGTAGTTATGATAAAAAAAGTATTTGATTGGAATTTAGAAGATTTTATAAAAACAATATTTGGTATGTTAATTATGTGTTTAGCAATTAATTTATTTATTAGACCTGTAGGACTATATAATGGTGGTATTTTAGGTATAACTCAGTTAATAAATACTTTTACTGTAAAAATATTTAAATTAAATAATTCTTTTAATATATCAGGAATACTATATTTTTTATTAAATATTCCACTTTTAATAGTTTCAAAAAGTAAAGTAAATAATTATTTTTTAAGAAGAACATTATTATGTGTTATAATTCAAACATTATTTTTATCAATTATACCAATACCAAAAAAACCATTTGTTGATGATATCTTAACTTCAACTTTAATTGGTGGTTTTTTAGCAGGTTATGGTAGTGGTATGTTTTTATCTACTGGTTCATCTGCAGGTGGAACTGATATTATTGGCGTAATAATGTCTTTGAAAAGTCGAAAATTTACTATTGGAAAATTAAGTTTTGGAATTAACTTTTTTATTTATTTAATATGTGGACTTTGTTTTGGAATTAAAACAATGATTTATTCATTTGTTTATTCATTTATTGCAACTTTTGTAGTTGATCATACTCATGAAAAAAATATTTGTTCTACGGCAGTAATCTTTACTAAAAATGAACCTACTATAATACTTGATTATATAAAAAATGAACTTAAAAGAGATGCAACTTATTGGAAAGGGGTAGGAGGTTATAATAAAACTACAAGTTATATAACTTATGTTGCATTATCTAAATATGAACTTTCAAGGCTTGAAAAAGATATAATTAAACTTGATAATTCAGCTTTTATTATAAAAAATAATGGTGTAGGAATAGATGGTAATTTTGAACTAAAAATTTAAAATAAAGAAACTAGGAAAAATTCTAGTTTCTTTTATTATTGCTTAATAAAATATTATATATTAGGAACTATATAGTTATTACTTATACAAAAAACAAGTAATTTAGAAATATTTTCAAATCCAGTTTTATTTAATATTGAAGTAATATGATTTTTTAAGGTACCAGGTGAAATATTTAATTTATTTGCTATTTCATTTCTAGTATTTCCATTACAAAGAAGTTTTAAAATTTCAAATTCTTTATTAGTTAAATTTTTTAAACAAGCAGTTTCAGTATTATTAGTAACATTATCTGGAAATAATTTATAACCATTTAATATTTGCTTAATACTATTAATAAGTGATTCACTACTTATATTCTTATATATAAAACCATCTAAATTAGCCTTTTTAGTCTCATTTAGAAAAGTAATATCAGGAACACCAGTCATAGCTAAAACTTTAATTTTATTTCCATATTTATCTTT
>JAQXPH010000038.1 GCA_029100545.1 bacterium
CTTGCATTGCATCTCCTTGCTTGGTCAGTCAGTTTCTTTACGGGGTACAGCCATTCCCTCTCTGACAAATTCTACTGTCTGCTCCGGAATACTAACCTGTCTTGTCAAATAACCGGCATTGAGCCACCCAAAGGCAAACGAATGTGATTCAGAATTCGACCAATAAGCCGGGTAGGTATATGCCGAATAAGATAGCCTGAAACCTATTATCCTTTCTATTTCTGAAAAGGACATCTTGATTTCATCCTTTCCACACTTCTCCAAATATGCTGTTAAAGCTATAAATTTATCTCCTTTGGGCACTTTCTGTTCCTCCGTCAGAAATCATAATCGTCCGGGTCTAATCCGGCAGCTTCTAACTCATCAGGCTCTAAACCCGATATTTCCAATTCTGTTATTTCTTCATCACCTCCCGTCAGTAATGTAAACCCAACGAAACCTGCCGTTCGTTCAAAACTGTCCGATTTGCCGTCACGATTAAAATCAAATAACTTCCCCAAAAATCCGTTCATAACAACACCTCCATCTTCTTTTACGATATAATTATCTCAAATGATGTGTACCAAAAAGCGGACTCCGACATTGTCTGTCGACAAGTATAAATATAATTTTAAACGCAAGAAAATCTAAACAATAACAAGAAATATCTAGCTTTTAATATTACAAACATGGATAATAGAGATATCATCTGCCTGATAAAGAAAGGATGATATCATGACTAAAAAATTAAGTTATTCAGAACGAGTAATAATTGAAAGAATGTTGAACAAAGATATGACTTTTTCAACAATTGCCAATGTATTAGAAAGATCTGCATCAACAATTTCACGAGAGATTTTGAGATATCGTTGCTTTACTAGTAAAGCAACGATATCTTCGGATAACGACTGTACACACTATGTTTCATGTCAAAGAAACAGACTTTGTTTAAGCCCTGATTCACATGACTGCTATGGCTATCGCTGTAAAAAATGCCCGGAAGGCTTTGACTGCAGAACTCTTTGCAAGTATTATGAGTCCAGGCATTGTGACATGCTTGACAAACCTCCATATGTATGCTCAGGATGTCCATCGGAAAAGCAAAAACAGTGTCGTAAAGATCATGCCTATTACACAGCACACAGAGCTGATAGTGCCCACAAAAAGGCATTAAAAGAGTCTCATTCCGGTATCAGAAAAACACCCGATGAATTAATCGAAATTGGCGCTATTATCACACCACTGATTAAAAAGGGACAGTCCATTAACCACATTGTATCTACTCATTCTGAGCAGCTTGGTGTATCTGAGAAGACCTTGTACAATTACATTGAACAGGGTGTTTTTTCTGTCAGAAACATAGATCTGCCTAAAAAAGTTGTGTACAAGCCTCGTCGCAAGCCTAAAGTACTTACTAAATTCGACTACAAATGCCGCCAAGGACGCTCTTACGAGGATTTCCTTAACTTTTGTGAAACTAATCCTGATGTGCCTATTGTGGAAATGGACACCGTTAAAGGCAAGCTCACCAAAGGCAAAGTATTCCTTATTTTCATCTTTCGCAATCAGTCTTTTATGCTCATTTTCCTTATGCCTGATAGCACTCAAAAAAGTGTCTTATCTGTCTTTGATAGTTTGACTAAGCTACTTGGAATCGATACCTTCAGAAAGCTTTTCCCGGTCATTTTAACTGATAATGGAACTGAATTTAAGGATCCTATCAGCCTTGAAAACTCTGAAAATGGTGTCCCTAGAACCACCATATTTTACTGTGATCCTCAGGCTTCCTGGCAAAAGCCTTTTGTTGAAACTAATCACAGACTTATCAGAAGAATCATTCCTAAAGGTCATTCTCTGGACTCCCTCTCTCTTTCTGACACTAATCTCATCGTCTGTCACATTAACAGCCTTGTCAGAGAAAGTCTCGACGGTTGTACCCCTTTTGATCTTATGACTTCGTCACATCAAAAGAAACTGTTGTCTGTGCTTGATCTTCATCCTATTCCACCTGATGAAGTTAACCTGACTCCTAATCTTATCAAACACTAATCTCTTTAATTATTCTATCAGGCAGATCCAATAGCTCTTTGGCGGGGTCGCGTTTACTTTTACAAATTTTTACTATCCCGCCTGTTTGCTTTGTCTCTTTTTGCGTTAGACAACAGTTTTCTACCCTCTATTATACATTTTTTCTCGCTCTTGTCTAATTCTTACCTTCTTTTTTTAATCTCTTTTTCATATTATCTCCTTTCCCTTGCGTTTGCTTTTACATTCAAACGTCTGTCGACAAAAACACAAAAAATTATACCGCGGCATATCAGCTGTTACATCAATTTCTCCCGTTGGAAACATTTACAATTCGCAATTCTTTTGCCTTCCCCCCATATCATGTCTGCCACGGTAACAAGAATCGCTCCGCACCGGCGGTTAAATCAATAAGTATAAAGGCAAATATCCTTTACCACCATCCGGCAGATACCTCACCCCGCCGCAAATCCGGATATAAACATCGGCATAACCTTTTGGGAATAGGTTTTGAGAGAATATTCGCCGCCGCACAGGCACCAGTCGTACATGAGGGCGCGTTCGGCGAGGGCGTAGAGCTTGACCATTTCGGAGGCGGACA
>JAQXPH010000039.1 GCA_029100545.1 bacterium
TCATCATACATATAATTATCCGCTATAGTAATTAAATTCTTTATATTATTTAATTCATTACTGTATACATATCCAATAGATGCAGAATATGAATCTATTGCTAAATTATCTTTTAAAGCTTGTATCTTACTTATAAATAAGTTTTCATCTATATTTAAACTAATTACAATAAATTCATCTCCACCCTTACGATATATATCTTCTTTTCTAAAATACGACTTAATTATATCAGTTACTCCCTTTAATAATTCATCTCCTTTATCATGGCCATAACTATTATTTACTACTCCTAAGCCATTAACATCTATAAAGGCAACACCAGTATTACAAACAGTGCTATTATTATTTATAAAGTCTAATAAAGTATCATTATTGTATACACCTGTTAACTTATCAATTTTACTAATGTTTTCTAGTTCTAAAATTCTTTTACTGGTTAGATGAAATTTTTCTAAATAAACTTGTAAAAACTCTATTATTCTAGAATCATCAGGTATAGAAAGACAGGGTTCATTAATAATAAACTGCCCCTTATTATTAAGACTAATCAAAATATCATTATCACTATATTTAATATTATCACTAGTCTTTATAACATCAGTATCTCTCATAGATCTATACCAAATACAACCTTTAGCCTTAAAACAATCTCTTATCTTCTCTAGTATTTTTAAGCTTGCTACTTCGTTATAACCGTCAGAAATAATTATCTTCTCTAGATCAATTGCAATTTCTAACTCATTAAATTTACTTTCCATAATACATCACCACTACAATAACACTATTCAAATACTTTTCTTGAAATAACTAATAAATACTTCTTTTTTTCTTTATAATTAGGATTATTACTACAAGTTTGCATAATTAATATATTATCACTCTTATCTAAACTAACATCTGTATTATAGAGAGACTTACTTTGTAACTTAGTTATATGAGAATACCATTCTTCATCATTAGAAAAATTAATATTCATATAAGTAAAATCACTAGTCTCAACATAAACTGAAAATATCTCATACTTGTAAACACTATTACTAGTTGTTATATAAATATACTTGTGTTCATCATAATAATTCTTATCATAATAATTTTCTAGATTACCAAAGGGAGTATCTATATAAGAAGAGTTATGACCAAAAAGTAATATTTTCTTACTACTATCCAAATCGACTCTATAATCGGCATAAATAGAGCCATACTTATCATAATTTCTATAATAATCATGACTTAAATAGAAATCATTATCCGTAGTTTGCGCTATTGGAAATTTAAAGCTATCCTCACCTTCTATTGAAACTATTCCCTTAATATCTTGATTATTATAAGTATTTTGTAGTGTTTGTACTTCTTTAGTTTTATCATCAACTTCAACTATTTTCTCATCAATTTTAGTATTAGATATAGTTTCAGTATTATTAGTAGTAAAATAGCAATCTCTTACTATATAAATCCCTACTATTAGTAAAACACTAGCCCAAATAATTAATACTTTTCTTTTTTTCACAGGTATCCCCCCTTAGTTAGTTATATATTATTTAAAAGTTAGATATTTTCAAAAGAGATATAGCCTAAAACTATATCTCATAAAAGTGTATTAGTCCTTAGAAAAGTCTTTTAATAAAGATATAACAACTTATACCAATAGTGATAAATAGTTCTACTAAAAAGTTAGATTTTCTACCTTTACTACCAGTAAGACCAGTTTGTGGTGGAACAAGTTCTACTTCTTTAACTACTGTTTTTTCTTCGTCTCCACCTTTACCAAAATCTTCTTGCATATAAATATAAGTTACATATATAGTATCTTCTTCAAAGGTACCGATATCGTCTCCTTCTATTTTGATAAGTTTATAGCCAAAGATATCTTTAAATTCAGTCTTGTATTTATCTCCAACATACCCTGTATAAGTAATAGAATCAGCTAATTTTTTACCATCAACATCAACATAATTACTAATAACGCTACCTTGAGATCTATCATAAATGTAAGTAACTTCTATAGCATCACTAGTATAAGTACCTTCTAAATCTCCTTCAGTCTTAGATAATTTATATCCATAAAAATCTAATAATTCTGTAGCATATTCACTACCAACAACACCAGTCATAGTTATAACATCATGTAAAACTTCACCATCAACAGTTACATAATGAACATTAACTTTACCTAGTCCATGAGCTGCTTTAATTGCTAACTCTTCATTATAAGTACCTGATTCAATTTCTTCTATGTGATTATTATCTAAATCAGCTTGATGAGCTTCCCAACGAGTATCTTTTGTATCATCAAACCAACCAGTGATTTTATCTTCACACTCTTGATGATTATATAAATAACTACTTCCATCGTATTTTGAAGCAAAGTCAAATAAAACTCCTTTATTTAAATACCAATCAGTACCAGTACTAGAGAAAGTAATAGTACCTAAGCTATAAATATCATCTCCAGCTGTAGTAGCGTGGTTATTGTATAATATGATATTGTTAGATAAAGTTGCTTCCGTACCTTCTTTAACATAAATACCACCACCAATACCAAGCTTATAAGCTGTATTTTCAGTAATAGAAACTTTAGATCCATTCTCTATATTTAGAGTTCCTCCTACTAATGAAATACCTGATCCATAATTACCTTTTATAGCTACAGAACTAGTAGAATCAATTTTATGTGTATTACTTGAAGTTAATAAGAATGCTCCTGGAATAGTCCACTTACTACTTATAGCACATTCATTTCCTTCTATCATAATAGTTGCATAATTCTTAACATCTAATAATCCATTAACATGAATACCATTTCCACCATTATTTTTAGCTTCAACATATGAATCATCAATTATTAAATTTGAAGTTGATAGACCATGAGCCTTATTATCATTAAATTTAACTATCGAATCATTCACAATACTAAAGTGTGATCCATTAGAACCATTACCTGTACTATTAATAACATCAATATTTGAGTTTTCTGCTTTTACAATAAATGTACCTGTAAATCCAGAACGATTATGATCTAATATAACTGTTGAATTTTTTATATTAACATTATATCCTGCATCGCCACCATCCCATTCAAGGGCATCTTGAGCATAGTTACTTATAGTAAGATTTGAATTTGTTAAATTTAGTATATCATTTCCAGTAAAATAAATAGCATGTTTATTTACTGTATCTTTACCATCCATAACCATATCTGAATTAATTAAATTTAAAGTAGAATTTTTTGATGCACATATTGTCATCCAATTCCATTCTACAGTATATGGAGTTGATCCAATATTAATCATTAAAACACTAGTATTTTTAAATGTTAATGATTTTCCCCATAAAGCAATACCATTTTTTGTAAATGTAACTTTATAGTTTTCTCCATTTTCATTTTTACCATCAATAGTTAAATCCTTACTTAAATTTAAACCTTCTGTTTCAGCATCTTTAAGTAGTGTAATGGTATCACCATCTTTAGATGCTTCTACTGCTTCATCTAAGCTCGTATAATTCATATCACCAATTTTGGCAACAAATTCTTCAGCTTTTACATTTGAAATAACTGATAAAGAAAATAGCATAGCTAAAATGCCTATAATTATTTTTTTCATCCAAAACCCTCCTCAAAAATAATTGATTACTACCCTACCACATTATATTTCAAAAGTCAATAAAAAGTGCATAAAAAACGTTTACTTTTTAAGGTAAACGTTAATCTATTTTAAGGAAACAAGTATATAACTTTCTTACGTTGTTTCCATTATATTATATGAAGTATTTTAATAAATATTCTTATTTTTCTCCTTCTTCAAGCATTTTTGTTATAAATAAACCATAACCAGTATAAGGATTATCTACTACAACATGGGTAAGAACACCTATTAAATTATTATTTTGAACTATTGGTGAACCACTCATTCCTTGAACTACTCCACCAGTTAAATTAAGTAAGTTTTCATCATTTATTTTAAATGAGATATTTTTTATATCAGAAGTTTCATTTATTTTGGTAATTTCAATATCAAAAGTTTCTATTTTTTCTCCCTCAATAACAGTTTTTATTTGAGCAGGTCCTATTTTTACATCTTTTGAAACCTTAATTAAATTTTTATCATCTATTCTATCTTTATAATAGCCAAATATTCCATATTTTGTATTTTTAAAAATTGTACCATATTGATAATTATAATTAAATTTGGCTACTTTACTACCTGGCATTCCAATAGCACTTTTTTCAATACCAGTTATTCTATTATTAAATATTTGCCCACTTTTAATTTCTACTTTGCTATTACTTTCACTTTCTACTATTTCATGACCTAACGCTCCATAAATTAAAGAATTGGGATCAATATATGTTAAAGTTCCTATTCCCATAATAGAACTTTTAACAAATAAACCAGTTTTAATTATTCCATCAATATTTATTAATTTTAAATTAGTTTCTTTTTCAATACCATCTCTTATAAAAGTTATTTTAACATATTCTTTATCAATATTTTTTTCAATTATTTCAGTAAGTTCATTAACATTATCTACACTATTTCCCTCAACACTAATAATATAATCCCCGTTTTGCATTGGAATTGTTCCTTTATTATATTTACCATCTACTTTATAAAAACCAATTACCATTATACCTTTAGTATCAACTTTTATACCTAAAGTTTTACCTCCCAAAACAACATATTCAGAATATGCAAAAATATTTACTGGGAATAATAATACTATAAAAAATATTAAAAATTTTTTCATACTTATCACTTTATTATTATAAGTAAATAAACTATTATTATATTAGTATTATTTACCAGTATTAAAATTTTAAAGCATATACTCTTTCATATGATGTTTCTTTTTTATTACTTTCAAATCTTTCGTTATATAAATTAATTAATTCTTCATTATCTTCAAAAAGAAGTTTTAATAAAATATTTTTTCTTGTTTCTATATCAATGGAAATATCTTCTAAAAGTTTAATTGGTATATATCTTTCATCAAATTCATTAATATAAGCATATTTTTTTGAAACCATAACTAATTTAATAATTAAAGTAATATTTAATAGTACTTCATCGTAATTAATTTCACCATTTGGGAATCTAAATTCTATTGTATTTTTATTTTTATTTAAAGCATTATAAATATTTATATCAAAATATCTACTATTTTGAATAGTTTTCATTTTTTCAACAAAATTTTTAATGTTTTTTATATCATTAAAGTTGTTTTCTCTTAATGCAATATAAAGTCTTTGAGAAATAGGTTTAGCATAACATTTTATTTTTGGCCTTATAGTAGAATTTTTACGATTGCATATATCTAAAAAAATATCTTGGCAATTAGTATAAATTGTATATAGCATTTCTACTTCTTTAGGATTTTTAAAATAATCAAATCCTATATGTATATGACCTCCACATTCATTATTTACAAAAAAATTATTATTTTCTAAAAAATCACATACATATTTTAATTCTTGTAAAGATTTACTATTATATCTTAATATTGGAGAAACTATTTCAATACCTTCATAAATTGAAGAATCTCTAGTAATTTTCCAATTAGATAGCATATTTTTTAAAGTTAAATATATTTTACTATATTCATGAGATGTTTCAAGTTCTACACCAAAAGTTATATTTTGATCAGCATTTATTGGATATATTTTGGGTTCATTAATAAGAATATCTTTTTTAAAGTTTTTGCTATTACTTAAAAGCATTAATTTATAAGTATCATCATTTATTTGAGAAACTATTTCTTTACAAAATTCTAAATCTTTTTCATTTTTTAAAATAGAAAGAAGAATTTCTAATTTTTCCTTATCATTTAGTATATTTGTAATTTTTTTAAATAAATAATATTTTACTTTATTATTATTTACATTTTTTATAAAAGAAATTTTTTCTTTATCCGAAAAATTATCAAAATATTTTTCTACTATATTAACATCATCTAAAATTTGTAAAATTAATAATTTATATTTGCTATTATTCATATAATTTTCTAATTCTTTAGGACTAAAAAAAGAAAATACTTGTTTTAAATAAAAATTATCAAATTCATCAATATAATGCAATATTAATCTTTTATCTTTGAAAGAAGATATGATGTCATAACGATATACTGAATATGCTTTATCTATTTTAGGAAGTAATACTAATTTACTTTTATCCTCATTTAAGGATAAAATAATATTTGTAAGATTATATGTTGAAATATTAAGATTGCCATTAAGTACTTTATCAATAACAAAATTATCATTATTTACATATGATAAAAAATAAATCTTTGATTTTTCATCTAAAAAAGAAAATATTTTTTCATAATATATATTATCTTTAAAATCAAGTTTTGCTTCTTTATTTAATTTTTCTTTAAAAATATTTTTATTTGATAAAATATGATATTTAAGTTCATCACAATTAATATTTGAAATTATATTTACTATAGTACTTTTATTTAATAACTTTATTAATTTTTTACTTAATAATTTTGATTTTATTTTATCATTTATTTTTTTAGATTTTAAAATAGTATTATGTTTACTTAAAACATTTGAATATATATTTGAATTTGTATATTTTTCATTTAATTTACTTGGTAAAACTAATGCAATACTTTCAAATATAAATTCTATAATTTCATCTAAATAAGCCTCTATTAAGGTTCCAGAAAAAACAGTAACTACAATAGTTAACATAAAAACTATTAACTTGCTCATTATATATTCCCCCTTTAAAACAAATAATATTATAAATAAATATTATTTTATGTCAATAAAAAAGGCTTTTATAGCCTATTCTTTAATTTCTAAATCTTTAAGTTCACCACTTTCAGTTAATACTTTATTTACTGCATCAGTGGCATTTTTTATTTTATCAGAACAAAATTTTGCAAGTTCCATAGCTTCACTATATTTTTTTATTGCATTATCTAAATCAACATTACCACTTTCAAGTTCTTTAACAATTATTTCTAAAGAAGAAAGTGCTTCTTCAAAAGTTTTTTCTTTCATTTTTTTACCTCCATAACTTTTGCATTTATTGTACCTTTACTAAAGGTAACATCAATTATGTCGCCTTCTTTTAAATCCTTTACATTTTTAATAACTTTATTATTATTTTTTACAATACTATAACCCTTATCTAAAATATTTAATGGATTTAAATGATTTAAACTATTTATTAATAATGATAATTTTTTTTCATTATTTTGAATTAAAAGTAAAGGATTTTTAATAAGATAACTTGAAGTTATATTTTCATATTCTCGAGTTTTATTTATTAATATTTTATTTATATTAACTTTTAAACTATCTATTAAATTATCTAGTTTTTGTTCTTTTATTTCATACATACTAAATGGATTTTTTAATATATAACTTCTTTTAAATCTTTCAAGCATAATAAATTTTTGATTAACCATATTTTTGATATTTTTATTTAATCTTATTACATAATTATTTATAAGTGTTTGCGTATCAAGGATTGTTGGAACAGCCATTTCAGCAGCCCCTGTAGGTGTTGGAGCGCGAAGATCTGCTACAAAATCCGCTATTGTAAAATCTATTTCATGTCCAACAGCACTTATAATAGGTGTTTTACAATTATATATTGCTCTTGCAACAACTTCTTCATTAAAAGCCCATAAATCTTCAATAGAACCACCACCACGACCTACTATAATAGTGTCTAGTCCAAATTCATCTGCTCTTTGAATTTGCTTAACTATATTATCTTTAGCATCAGCACCTTGCACAAGAGATGGAAATAGTATTACTTGACAAATTGGAAAGCGCCTTCTAATTGTAGAAACAATATCTTTTACTGCCGCACCAGTATCCGCGGTAATAACACCAATTTTCTGGGGATATCTAGGAATCTTAACTTTATGTTCTTCATTAAATAATCCTTCAGCAGCTAACCTTTTTTTTAACTTTTCATATTCAATAAAAAGTCTTCCTATTCCATCAAGTTCCATTTTCTCAACATATATTTGATAACTTCCCGAAGAAGGATAAGCACTAATTCTACCTTCGACTAAAACCTGATTACCATCTACTGGATCAAAATTTAAAGAAGCAGCACTACTATAAAACATAACGGCATTAATTCTTGAATTATCATCTTTTAAAGTAAAATATAAATGTCCTCTTGAATGCCTTTTAAAATTTGATATTTCACCTTTAATATAAACTTTATTTAAAAAATAATCATTATCTAATATATTTTTTATATAATTATTTATTTGTGATATTTCTAAATATTTATGATCCATATTAGCCTTCTTTAACAATTTTATCTAATACGGCATTTATTATTTTTCTTACATTTTCATCACTATATTTTTTAGATAATTCAATCGCTTCATTTATAACAACAAGTTCTGGAGTATCGGTATATAAAATTTCATATATAGCCATTCTAAGAATAGATGCACCAGCTTTATCAAGTCGATCAATAGTCCAATCAAGCATATATTTATTAGCCTTTTTATCTATTTCATCTTTATAAGTTATAACTCCATAAACAATTTGTTTAACAAATTCATTATCAACTTCCACATTATCTTTTATAACTTTATCAACATCATAATTAATTTTTTGACTTATAGCAATATCTATTTGATATAAAATAATCATTATTTTTTCTCTTAATAAACTTCTTTTTAATTCCATAACTACTCCTTAAACACTAATTAATAATACCATATTTAAAAAAATATTAAAATCCCCTTTTAATATTTTCATCTTGTAATTGCATTAGTTTATCATACTCTTTTTTTATTTTATCTATCATTTGATCTATTTTTAAAATTTCTAATTTATTATACTTAATCTCCTCAAAAAGTTCACTTGCTCTCATATGATCCATTATTTCATTATTAATCATAAATTCCATTTTTTTAATTTCATCAATAAGTTCATCTTTATGATATAAAAGATCATATAATTGCAGTTGTAATTCATTAATTTTTTCTAAATATTCATCACTATCTATATCATACATATTTTTTAATTCATCATCAGTAAGTAACATTATATTATCTGGTTCATTATATTTATTTACAATATCTTCTTTTTTCATACACTACCTTTTCATTTTTTCATTATTATATTCTAAAGCAATTATTTTATTTTGAATATATTTATCATATTCAATTAAATCATCAATAAATTTTTCATATATTTCCTTTTTTAAATATTTTTTATATTTATAATTTAATGTATCTTTTAATTTAGTAATTTCATCTAAGCAAATAATAAAATCACTTGTTGATGATTCATCATTTAATGAAGAAATAAACATAATTAATTTTTTATAATTAACTAAATATTTTTTCATAAATATTTTATTTAACGTATTTATATCAAAAATAATAAATGATTTTAAATTACTATTATTTTTATGACTAAATTCATAATAATTCTCTTGATTTAACTTTGCAATTTTTTTATTACTTTTATTAATTTTTAAAATATAACTACTCATTTTTTACTCCATAAGATCTGGTCTTTTTTCCATTGTTTTTTTCTTTTGATTTTCTATTCTCCACAGTTCAATTTCTTTATGATTTCCATTAAGTAAAACCTTAGGTACTTCAAGGCCACGATATACTGCAGGTTTAGTATACATTGGAAAGTCTAATAAATTATCATTAAAGCTTTCACTTTCTAAACTTTTATTATTAATAACTCCTGGAAGTAATCTTGTTATTGTATCAATTACACACATCGCAGGAACCTCACCACCAGTTAAAACAAAATCACCAATTGAAATTTCTTCATCTACTAAAGTATTAATTCTTTCATCAAAGCCTTCATAATGACCACATATAAAAATTATATGTTTCTTTTTTGATAAATCTATAGCTTTTTTTTGATTAAATGTTTTTCCTGAAGGAGTAAGCATTATAATATAACTATCCTTTGTTTTAATCTTATCAATGCATTCAAAAACAGGTTCACACCTAATAAGCATTCCTGCACCACCACCATAAATAGTATCATCAACTTGACCATTTTTAAGAGGTGTATAATCTCTAAAGTTAATTAAATTAATTTCAACTTTTTTACTATCAATTGCTCTTTTAATAATAGATTCAGTTAAAAAACCCTCAAACATATTTGGAAATAAAGTAAGTACATCAATTTTCATTTAATTCACCTATATTTTTTACATATATAATATTTTTTTCTAAATCAACTTCCTTTAAATAATTATCTATAAGAGGAATAATTAATTTATTACATCTAATATATGTGTATTTTTTATTATATAATACTTCAGTAACTTTTCCAATAAAAATATTTTCTTCATAAACAGCCATATTAAGAAGTTCACCAATTAAATAATCATCTATATTTAACTCTTTTGTATTTACATATACTTCTTTTTTTAAAATATCATTTGTTTTTTCAATAGAATTAATATTTTCAAAACCTATTATTTCATATTTATTATTTTTTTTAACTGAAGAAATAATATATTTTTTATTATCTATATATAAATTATTACCTATTTTAAAAATATCTTCTTTATGATTAGATTCACTAATTATTTTAACTTCACCATTTATCCCAAAAGAACCTGAAATATAACCAATAAATACTAATTTCATTTATTTACCCTCCTTAAAAAATTTATTTGGATCTTTAAAACATATAAATTCATGACTAACTCCGTTTTTAAGACTTAATATTACATGATAAGATTTAATTACTTTAATTTTTTTTATTGTATCATAATTTTCGTGTCTTAATGACCCACTTGCATCTGTAACAAAATCATCAACAAGTTTATCTTTTGTAAAATGATATGGTTCTATTTCAAAATCAATTTTTTGAATTTCATTAAATTTAATTTTTTGATTTAAAATTCTTGTTTTTTCTTCAATAGCTAAATTAATAATATTATTATCTATTGTAAAAAGTAAATAACTTGGAACTTTGACATCAATACCTTTTAAGTAAATACCCTTTAAATATTTTTTGTTCTTAGGTACTTTTATTACTTTATATTTAATTACATCATTACTTTTATATAATAGATAAATAATTATTAATATTATTAATACTGGTATAATAAAATCCAAAATTTTCATAAATTACCTATTAAATACTTCATACATAATAATTGAACTTGCAACTGCAGCGTTTAAACTTTCACATTTTTTACTCATATTAATATAAATAAAATCATCACATAATTCTTTTACTTCAATGCATATTCCTTTACCTTCACTACCAATTATAAATGCACATTTATTATTTTTTATTTCTTTAATATTTTTACCATTTTTTACATCAGTACCATATATTTTATAACCTTTTTCTTTTAACATAGGAATAATTGAAAGTAAATTATCTTTAATTAAATTAATATTAAAAATCATTCCTTCACTACTTCTTATAACTTTATCATTATAAAAATCAACTGTATCTTCACTTACAATAATAGTCTCAAAATTAAAAGCTACAGCGCTTCGAATAATAGTCCCTAAATTACCAGGATCTTGAATATGATCTAAAATTAATATGTTTCCTTTAATATCATCTGGCATTAAAAATTCACATACTGCCATTATTTTACTTGGTGTAGTAAGCGTACTTATTCTTTTCATAATATCAATACTTACATTATAAGTAGGTACACAATATTCAATATCTTCAGTTGTAATTATTTCTTTTACAATACCTTTTTTTAATGCCTCAGCTACTAAATGCTCACTTTCAACTATAAAAAGGTGTTCTATATCACGATATTTTTTCATTTTAAGTTTTGCCCAAAAGATAACTTTAGGATTTTTTATACTAGTAATTTTCATTTTCTTAATTCCTTTCTTGCTTCTTTATAATTTGGATAAGCAAGTGATACAATATTCCAAAAATTTTTTGAATGATTTCCTTCATAAAAATGAGCCATTTCATGAATTATTACATAATCAATTAATTTTATATCTTTTTTAATTAATTCTTTATTTAAAGTAATTATTTTATCTTTACGATTGCATACTCCCCATCTAGTTTTCATTTGTCTAGTTTTTAATTTAAAATCAGGTAAATTATTAAAACAATTTTTACATATACTAACTTCTTCTTCAAAAATACGATTAATTTCTTCTTCTGTGTATTTATTTAAATCTTCTTCATTTTTAGCATAAATATAATCACCATTTATATATACATTATCAATACTATCATTAAATTCAACATTATATTTTTTACCAAGTAAATGATACTCACTATTATATATTTTTTTCTCTAATGATTTTTGATACATTTTATATATTGCATCTTCATTTTTAAATATTAATTTTTTTATTTCTTCTTTAGATACTTTTTTAGAACAAGTTACAATTAAAACACCATTTTCATTAAATCGAAAATAGATATTTTTATTATTTTTATAAATAATATTTACATAAATGTTTTGATCTTTAATATTTATATCCATATCAACATTTTATCAAAATAAGCATATAAAAACAAGAAGTTAAGATTTCTTCTTGCTTTTAGAATTTGCTTTTTTTAAATTCTCATTAATAGATCTTAATAAAAGAATTTCTTCACTAACATTTTCTTTTTTTATATCTTTTTCTTTTTCATTATTATTTTCTTTTTTTATTTTTTTAATAGTTAATTCATCAATTTTATTAATAAATCTAATTACTATAAATATACAAAATGCAATAATTAAAAAATCTACTATATTTTGAATAAAAAGCCCAATATTTATAGTTGCATTACTAACTTTAAATGATATAGATGAAAAGTCTATACCACCAATTAAAATACCTATTATTGGCATTATAATATCATTTACAAGTGATGAAACAATTTTACTAAAAGCTCCACCTATTACAACACCAACTGCAAGATCTACTACATTACCTTTAGATATAAATTTTTTAAATTCACTTATAATCTCATTCATCTTTTTTTATTACCTCAATTTTCTTATTAAATACTATATTAATGCATATTATAATAACTAATGCAGAAATTATATAACCAATTGTAAAATAAACATTTTGAGTAAACAATACTCCAAAAAGAGTAAATGTTAAACAAGCTATATAACTACCATAATAAATTAATGGTAAATTATTTTTTAAATTATATTTTTTTAAATTTTTAAACTGATATTCTAAATCAATAAATGAATCAATTAATATAATAAAAAATAATATTACACATATAATACCAAATACTTTTGCAATACCTAGTAAAAATGATAAATCAAACATATCTTTTTGAAATATAGTTATATTTTGGGAACTTTTATAACCAAATATTTCATATCGATATTCTATCCATCTAATATTAAATAATAAAAATGTAACAATATATGTAATTGCATCAACCATTCTATCTTTTTTCTTTAAAGAATTAAAATCAATAGTTATTTTTTCTTCATCTAAGTTAGATTTTATTTGCTCATCATCTTCTTTTTTATCAATAGTTTTTTCTACTTTCTTAGAACTATTATCTTTTTTTACTGAAGAACTATTTTTTTTAGATTTACTAGTTTTTTTATTTATTTCTTTTTTTTCATTATTAAGATTATTTTTATCTTCTTCCATTTAACTACCTCTTTCCATAACTATTATACAACATATATTATTTTTACAAAAGAAAAAAGTAAATTTACTTTTTACTTTTAGTTAAAACTTTACTTCTTATATTTTTTCTTGGATTTTCAAAATCATATTTTCTTACATCTTTTTCATCAAATATCATTGGTTCTACATCTAAATATTCAATATTACCTAAATCATTATAATATATTGTTATAAAATAATTTCCCATTAAATTAGGTATTTCATTTTTCATCATAAAATTAGATTGATCTACATTACATGGCGCTAATACTAAATGAATATTACGATATAACATATAATATACTTTATGATAATGACCTCTTATAGAAAGATTAGGTTTTGTTTTTGAGGGCATTTGGTCAATTCCATTTTGGGGTTTAGTAGAATATATTCTTGAAGTTCCTCCTCCGGGATGAAATAATTCGACTTTACATTTATCAAAATAGACAAATGCTCTATCTTGGCCAAGGTATTCAAAATCATTTCTTTTTTTAGCAATTTCTTCTCCTAAAACAACGCCATAATTAAATTGATGTGTTTGATCATGACTTCCAGCAATGGCATGCCATTTAACGCCAGGATATTTAGGTAAGTTTTCTACTACATAATCAACTTGACCTGTTGCACCATATAAAAATACTTCATTAACATGATTAGGTCTTATTCTTGAATAATCACCATCAGTAATATCTCCAATATGATAAAAGTCAGTAATACCACGATTATATGCTTCATAAGCACTAGTATTTACCATTGAAGGTTGACACCAAATACTACCATAATGTGTATCAGAAATTACAAATATTTCTTTTTTATGAAGTTCTTCTTTAGGAGGTTTTACTTCATTATCATATTTTTTTTGAAATATTTTTTTAATAACTAAAGTACCATTTTCTTCAACTATATCTATAGGTCTACCATATTGTTTTAATACTTCAATAATACCAAATAATTCTTCATCAGATACTTCAAGTTTATTTCTTAATTCTACAAAACTTTGTTCTTTTTTTAAAAGTTTATATATTTTTTCAATACTACTAAAATATTCATGTTTATTTTCACTATTTTCATTTAAATTTATTAAAGTAGTTCCATCATAAATAGCATTTAATTTTTTAGTAGTTAAATAACTTTCTTTACTTGGAACATAATATGGTAAAATACTTGGAACAAGTCTTTTTAATTTACCATTTTTTGTATAACTAATATCTACTACTAAAGAACCAATTGTGTTAGTTTGATCACTAGAAATCATTTTTGGAGTTCTTGCTACAACAGATGGTATTGAAAATATTTGAGTATCACGAATTTTTGGAAAATGTTGACAAGTTAAAGTTCCACTTAAAAATATTGCATCATAATCTTCATAACTAGACATACTTCTACTATACTTTTGAGGTGGATAAGCAATAGTATATGCATCACCTTTTTTAAGTTGTTCTACTTTAAATGAAACATCATTAAAATATATTTTACAACTTTTTGGTCCTAAATAAATCATATCATCACGATTTTTAGCAATATATTCACCTACATTTAATATTTTAGAACATTTATGATCATTTTTTCCTGTAATAAATAATGTTTTAATACCCTCAACTTTAGGATAATAATCAATTAAATGATTAGCTTGAGATATTTCATCATTAGTTATTAAACTTTCACCAAATTCTAAAGCATCATTACCTTTATAAGGACCCTCTAAAAGATTACCGGCAAGTATAACATATTTAACACCTTCTTTAGCAAATTTTTTATACATATCATTTAAAATAGAAATTTGCTCTTTTTTAGAACCAAAACGAGTATCAGCAATAAAAGCAACTTTTGTATTATCATTAATATTTTCTTTTATATAATATGAATTTTCTTTAGAAAAATCAGGATGATCATTTATTATTACATAAGCATCTTGATTTTTTTCATAATAAGATATATTAATTCCTTCATCTTTAAGTTTTTTAATAATCCCAAGTACCTCAAGTTCACTAATTTCATATTTACTTGCTAGTGTTGATACAGTTTTTTCTTTAACTATATCATTTTTAATTAATTTTTTTATTTCTTCAACATTTCCCATATCATTTTTTTAAAAAGAGCATAATTAAATTTATGCCCTTCTTATTCTCCTATCATCTTAAGTATAATTTATTTTATTATTTTTTTCAATAAAAATTTAATTCCATTAGTTTATTTTTTAGCGCCTCGCGAAAGGGTTTTCGCGAGGACTTGTTAGTGATAAGCGCACGGCACCTACTTCCTTCTTCCCCTATTCTATCAAATATGGCGAAGTATATGACCCATTTCCTGAAATATACCTGGTGCCAGGTTTTAAAGAAACAGACGGCCGGACCCCGCGAGAAGCGCCCATGCTGCTACTACCCATGCTACCCGAACTAGAGACGCTACGCCCGCCAGCATAGAAAAAGTTGAAGTATCGAGGAGACCCAAGCAAATAATTCTGTCCTGTATTTAAATAATATGTGCTATCACTTGCGTCTTTATAAGCAAGCCATACTTCTGGGGCTGTAAGTAAACCTACTGGATATTTTAGTGGTGCTTTTGTATTTCCTACTCTAAACTGATCAGTAACACTACCACATACTAAACTATAATTTGTATTATAATTTTTAAATTCTAAATAACTTGATGAACCAATTGTACTTCCACCATTTGGATTCCAGCCATTTAAATTTAATATACTTCGGTCATTGCAATAAGTTGTATCTTCAAGATATGAGGTATATGCTGTCATATTATTTTCATACCAAGTTTCTATATATGTTTTCATAGTGGAATCAGTTTTATTTACATCATCAGCGTATAGCATTTCATTTAAAGCATCACCCACAGATTTACCACCCGTAAGCGTTATATAATATGCATTTGAAGAAAGAGTATAATATACATAATATAAAGACGAGCAAGTAGTACTTGTAGTAAAACACGTATAATGATTATTATTTATTGCACTATAACCATCTGACCAAGTTGCTACTGTCATTGTATCAGCAAGTGTATAAGTACCATCTGAATATGTAAATGAATTACCAAATACTATATTAGATAATTCTGAACTTGATTTATATGAGATAGTATACACTGTATTATACATATAACCTACATATGCTGGAGAATCATAACTACTATTAAATGCACTTGTTCCTATTTGAGAATCAGTTCCTGTGTTATTGCATGAACCATTTGTTTGAACTCCGTTATAAATTAATTTAACTCCACCAGTATCTGTTGTTCTAACTATTTTCCAGCAAAAGCCCCCAAATAAAACATTATTATCTTCAACAGCGCCATTATAATAATATACGGGATTTGCATATGTATCTGATCCTTCTCCATCATAAAGCTTTACAAATGTATTTCCTTCATTATATTTTGCTTGAATAGTTTTATATAGATTTAATTTTTCTTTACTATCACAAGATAAATTATCTGCATAAATTTTACCTGTAAAACTTTTTCCTTCAAGTTGGGATTGAGATAAACTTAAATTATAATATTTACCTATAAATTTATAATTTTGTGTATTTTCATAACCAGTACTTGTAATTTGAGCACCACTAACTAAAACTTTTTTTGCTCCAACTGTACTAGTTTTTTGACTCCATCCATTTGAAGTATTAAAATCAAAATTTGTTTCATTTTCATAATAATTTGTTCCACTATTAGAAACTACTTGCATAGTTATTTCTTTATCTGCGCCACTTGTTTTATATGTTGCTCCATCCCCATAAATATTACTACCTAAATCATATTCAAAAACTATATCAAAACTGCAAACAGTAAGAACATTATTATGTCCTTTTAAAGTTACATTTAAAACTGCTTCATTTTTCGCAGCTTCTATTTCATCATTTGAATTAATTGGATTCATATTTAATGCAGGTACTTGTAAATTTAAAAAAGTTGCATCTGAAACAAAAGTAGCTTCACCTGGATCTTCAGTAAGAATATTTACTGCAACATTATTATTTACATCAATATTAAAAGAACCAAAATAAGCAAATGCTGCCGTTGAAACTATAACAAGCAAAAATATAGAGGATATTATAATTTTTAATTTATTATTTTTTTCCATATTAAAATTTCCTTAGTCTTACCTTAATATAATAACATAAAAAAAATATTTTGTATATTTATTTTTTGACATTTAATAAAAATTATGCTAGTCTATAAATAGTTATTACCCAGTAGCCAAGCGGTAAGGCATCAGGTTCTGGTCCTGACATTCCATGGGTTCGAATCCTATCTGGGTAACCATAAAAAATAAGAGCAATAGCTCTTTTTTTTAAAATCTTATTGGATTAAAAGTTATTTCTACATTTATTTTTAAATTTAATATATAATTATTATCTACTATAGAAAGTATTTTATATAAATTATCATCTTTAGTATATTTAATAATAATTTGATAATGATAAACATTATTTATCTTAAAAACAGATGCTGGCGTTGGACCATAAATAATCGTATTACTATTTAAATTATCTTTTAAAAATTTTTTTATTTTATTACTTTCTTTACCTAATAAATCATAATCTTTACCAATTATTTTTATAAGTACAATATATGAATATGGTGGATAAAAAAGTAAATGTCTAATATTTAATTCATATTTAAAAAAGTTTTCATAATCATTATCTTTTACAAAATTAAGTACTTTATTATCAGGATTATATGTTTGAATTATTACTTCTCCTGCATTTTCTCCTCTTCCTGCCCTACCTGAAGTTTGATATAAAAGAGCAAATGTTTTTTCATTTGATCTAAAATCAGGAATATTTAAAGAAGTATCAGCATTAATAATACCTACTAAAGTAACATTACTAAAATCAAGACCTTTACTTATCATTTGAGTTCCTAATAATATATCATATTTTTTATTAGAAAAATCATCTATTATTTTTTGATAACTACCCTTTTTTGTTGTAGTATCTTGATCCATTCTAATAACTTTTGCATTATTAAATAACTCTTTTATTTTCTCTTCAACTTTTTGAGTACCTAGTCCTAAATAATTTAGTGATTTTTCATGGCATTTTGGGCAACAATCTTCTTTTTTTATTACATATGAACAATAATGACATCTTAAGTTATTTGTAGTTTTATGATAAGTTAATGTAATATCACAATTTGGACATTTATAGGTAAAACCGCAATTAGAACAAGTAATAAAAGTTGAAAAACCTCTTCGATTTAAAAGAAGTATTATTTGTTCATTTTTATTTAATCTATCATTTATTTTATCAATTAACTCTTTTGAAAAGATATTATCTTTACTTTTTTTCATATCTACTAAAATAGTTTTAGGAAGTAACTTTCCATTTGCTCTATTTTTTAGTTCTACAAGTTTATAAACATTTTTATAAGCTCTTGCTTTGGATTCTAAAGAAGGAGTTGCACTTGCTAATATTAAAGGTATATTATTAATACTAGCTCGATATTTTGCAACTTCTATTGCATCATATCTTGGACTAGACTCTTGTTTATAACTATCAGAATGTTCTTCATCAATTATTATTAAACCTAAATTTTTTATTGGTACAAATATACTTGAACGTGTTCCTACTACAATAGAAACTTTATTATGATATATTTTCATATATTCATCATATTTTTCACCAACTGAAAGACCACTATGAAAAATAGCAACTTTATTTCCAAATCTTTTATAAAATCTTTGAACAGTTTGGGTAGTTAAACATATTTCTGGTACTAAAACTATTACATTTTTTTTATTTTCTAAAGTTTTATCAATAAGAGCCATATATACTTCTGTTTTACCAGAACCAGTTACACCTTGAAGCAAAAAAACATTATAACTATTTAACTGTTTAGAAATAGTTTCATAAGCATTTTTTTGCTTTTCATTTAAAATAATATTATTAACCCCATTTTCGGATGCATTTATTCTATTAACATTTTCTTTTACTTCTTTTAAAATACCTTTATCAAGTAATACTTTTAAACTTGAAGAATTAATATTTTTTCTTAATACTTTTTTTTCATTTATTACTTTATCAATTATTTCAATTTGTTTTCTATTTCTTTGATTTTCACATATATATTTACTTGCTTCATTAAATGATACATTTAAAGTAATATATATATCATATTTTTTATAATCTTTAATATTATTTGATATTTTAAGTGCTGGAGGAAGCATTACTTCAATAGCACTAATTAAAGGACATAATGTAGTTTTTTTTAAATAATAAGCTAGTTTTAATTGTTCACTATTTATAATAAAACTATCATCCATATTTAATATTTCTTTCATTTCAAAATTTTTTTTATCATTATTAATATTTAAAACTATTCCATTTATAATTCCATTATTAAAAGGAACTATTACTTTCATTCCAACTTTAATTTTATTTTGAAATTTAATGGGTACTATATAAGAAAATACTTTATCAAGTTTTTTTATAGGATACTGTATAATTACATCTGCATTCATTTTCTTTTCCTTCCATGAAAGATAATAACAATAATTGATAAAACTATTAAACCAATAAATATATATAAATAATTATTTAATAAAAAGTTATATACATAACCAAATCCATGAATAACATAAACTACTTTACCATAAATTACTTCATTATTTATTTCAAGAGAATCACTAAATTTATTATTATCTCCCTTAGTTTTATAATAGTTATTATTTATAGATATAACTCGATGAGTATTAACAAAACCTTCATCTGTTATAAAAGATATTATATCATCTTTTTGATAACTTTTTTCTTTTTTTACAATAACTAAATCACCAGTTTCAATATAAGGAAGCATACTTGTTCCTGTATTAATAAAACTAGTATATGAAAATATATATGGTACTTTTTTTAAAACTATTTTTTGATATGCAAAAAAGCATGTAATTAAAAAAAGAAATATTACAATTATAGATAATAAACTAATTATTATTTTTTTTATTACTTTCATATTTATATTATTACATTTTTAATTCAAAAAATCTATAACATTAAATAAAATTAATAATTATTTTATTTCTTATTTATAATACTATTCATACTTCTTTCTATATCATTGATAGTATATCTTTTAGTTGTATTATCCATTTCTAATTCTGCTTCTTTTAGTTTTTCATAAATAATTTCATCAAATATATTAGATTTTATTTCAAATGGTAATTTTTGTTCTCTTATTACTGCTTTAATAAACATATTAATAGCATCAGTTGCATCTACTCTAACATTTAAAGTTAATGATTCCATATTATTCCTCATTTCTATAATAAATATATAAATTTTTTTTTATTATTGTCAATACATTGTTTTTATGTTTTTAAGCAACATTACATATTATTTTATTTTTTATTTATATTTAAAATAATTCCAATACTTATCATACTAACTAATAAACTACTTCCACCATAACTAAAAAATGGTAAAGTTACTCCTGTAACAGGTATAAGACCTACTACTACACAAAGATTTAATAATGCTTGAAGAGTTATTTGCATTCCTAGTCCAAAAGCTAAATATTTTGCAAATAAATCTTTTTGTTTAATAACTATTTTCATTATTAAATAAAACATTAAACCGAATAATGTTGTTATAACTATTACTCCTAAAATGCCAAATTCTTCACAAATAATTGCAAATATAAAGTCTGTTTGAGGTTCAGGAAGATAAAACTGTTTTTGAATAGAATTGCCAAAACCAAGGCCTAATAATCCAGCAGGGCCAATAGCATAAAGCGATTGTATTATTTGATAACCACTACCAAGTGGATCAGACCATGGATTCAAAAAAGAGATAATTCTTTTAAGTCTATATGGAGCAATAACTATTAAACCTGTTATACCAATAAGACCTAAAATAATTAAAAAAGCAAAAAAAGAAAGTTTTACTCCACTTGCAAAAATAATAAGTAATAAAGAAAGAACAATAACCATTCCACTACCAAAATCAGGTTCTAACATAATAAGTCCAAAAAATAATAATATTATTAAAAGTATTGGTATTATACCTTTTTTTATATTTGTTAAAATTGATTTATTTTTTTCTAAATATTTTGAAACAAATATAATAAGACCTATTTTGGCTATTTCTGAAGGTTGAAGTCCAAATGGTCCTATTTTAAACCAACTCCTAGAACCATTTCTAAGAGTACCAATACCTGGAATTAAAACAAGTATAAGTAAAATAAAACAAATTAATAGTATTAAATTACTTTTTTTCTTATATATATTATAATCTATTTTAGAACATATCATCATTGCAATAAAACTTATAATAAAAAAAATTAATTGATATTTAGCATAATGAAAACTATCATTAAATTTATATTCAGCCCAAATACTACTTGCTGAATAAATCATAATAATTCCAAATATTGCCATAATTGTAACAACAATTATTAATAATTTACTTTCTTTTTTCATTAATATAATTTTATTATTAATAATTATTAAAATTACTTACAATAGAATATCTTCATTATGAACATTTTAATGATTTTTATCAACACCATTATAATTATCTAATAATTTACTCATTTTCTTTTTTATTTATTGGGCTTAAATTTTTTAACATTGCCAAATATTTCTAATGTTTTATTTATTCTATTATAGATTAATGCTCCATCATCAAATATTGCATATACATCTTTTTGAGTATCATTAGAAACTTTTTGTAATGAATCTAGATATCTTTTATTATTTATTGTATGAACATCTATATAAAAGGGATCATCTAATATACCAAAGCCATCATAGAATGCAAAATATTTATAAAAATTATTTTTTGCGGTAATAAAATATCTTTTTAATTGAAGTTCTGTTCCTGCACTTTCTCCAATTATTAAGCCATCAAAATACTTTATATCATAAAATATCTCAGTATCATGAAGTACTTTTTTAAAAAGCATTTCTGAATTGCCACCAGGTAATAATAATATATTTGATTCTTTAATAATATTCTTAAGTTTTTCCTTAGAATCACTATAACAATTACATACAGTAATATTACTTTCCTCTATACCAATTTTTTTAAGTTCATTTATATATCTATTATATCTTTTTTCACCCTTTTTAAAAAAATCATTATCTAATTTATTGGCATCTATTTCAACTGGAAAAGTCCAAGGGAATATAGCCACTTTAGGACTTTTAGGTAATATTTCTAACATTCTATCTTTAACTATATTCATCCCTATTTCTATTCTACTAAATAATATACTATACATAACATTACCTCCTTATTAATTTTTTTGCTGTCATTTTCATTATTCATAGTAGCCTCATTTAGTTAAAACTATATCATATTATTGCATTTTTCTAAATCATTTTTGAATAAATAAATCTTTTTGTTTAATAACTATAATATTGCCATAATTATTAAAATTACTTACATAATTTTTTTATTCACTTCTTAAAGCAACTACTGGATCTTTTTTACTAGCTATTTTCGCAGGAATTAAACCCGCTATAAAAGTTAAAAAAACACTTATAATAATTAATATAATTGCATGAGAAATTGCTAAATGAGTTATATTACTTACACTTGATATATTATATACAATAGTATCAACCACTTTATTTAGTAAAATTGTAATAATTATCCCAAATACTCCAGAAATAAACCCTTCAATAATAGTTTCAGCATTAAATACTCTTGAAATATCTTTTTTACTTGCACCAATTGCTCTTAATATACCTATTTCTTTAGTTCTTTCAAGAACACTTATATATGTAATTATTGCAATCATAATACTTGATACAATAAGAGATATTGCTACAAAAGCAATTAAAATATAAGTAATTACATCTATTATATTAGTTATACCACTCATTAAAATTTTTACATAATCGGTATAAGTTATTTTATCCTCATCACTTATATTTTTATTATATTTTTGAATGATTTCCACTATTTTTTCTTTAGAATCAAAGTTTTTTGGATAAATACTTATTGAACTTGGATTAGAAATATCATTAATACCAATAACCATAGCATTAGTTTCATAAGAAATGTTATCATCAAATGGAAGTGATGTAAAAACATTTTTATTTTTATTATTTATTTGTTCTTGAGCTATTTTTGAATTATTAATTTCATTTATAATATGCATAGCTAAATCTTTAGTATAACCCACAAAACCACTATCAGCGTTTACTGCATCACTACTTACTTTTAAAATTCCAACTATTTTAATATCTTGCCCATTATTAATAATATTTTTTAAATAACTATTATCATCTATTTTATTAACCCATATATTATTCATTTTTTGATAATAATCTGTAGGAAGAACAAGTTTATAAGTCTTATTTAATAAACTATTATAATTATAATTAATTGATTTAATTTCATCACTTTTTAATACTTCATTTAAATTGGATTTATCTTCATAATTTAAAGTATACATTAAAGACATTGGTACTTTACCATCCTTATTTACGACTAAAACAAGTTCATTATATTTTTCAGGATATTTACCAATAAGTAATTCATATTGACTTTTTAATAATTTTTCATCACTTATTAGTTCTTTAAATGTATTATCAGAAGTATTTAAATATTCTTTCATTTCTTCATTAGTAAACATAGAATTACTTATTTTTTGATAGTTTTCTTTATCGTATAACTCAAGTTTTACATTATAATTATATTTAATATCTATTACATAATCAAAAATATTTTCATAATTATTTTCTATTGCAAATTTAAATTCTTTTAAATTATTAGATACTTTCTTATTAGTCATTTGCAAATATGGATTATTAGATAAATCATCAAAAGTACAAATACTTTTTTTATTACATTTATAAATGTCTTTATTATTATTATTTTGAGTATTTTTAATAAAAGAATTATAATCAATTGTATCTTTTTCTATTGATATTGGATAAGATGCAAGTGTTTCTCTTTCAGTTCGATCAATATATTTAGTAGCACCTTTAGATAAAGATAAAATTAATGCAATACCAATTATTCCAATAGAACTTGCAAATGAAGTTAAAAATGTTCTTGATTTCTTAGTAAGCAAATTATTAAGTGATAATGATAATGCAGTTATAAAATTCATAGTTTTATTTCTTTTTCTTTTAACTATTTTTTCTTTTTCTTCATTATTATTAAATGGATTACTATCTCTTGTAATTTCTCCATCTTTAATATTAATTATTCTATTTGAATACTTTTCGGCAAGTTCTGAATTATGAGTAACCATAATAACTAATTTATCTTTAGATATATTTTTTAATAGATCCATTATTTGAATACTTGTCTTAGTATCAAGTGCGCCAGTTGGTTCATCAGCAAGAACGATATCTGGATTATTTACAAGAGCTCTTGCGATTGCTACTCTTTGCATCTGACCACCAGAAAGCATA
The DNA here is from genome assembly GCA_029100545.1 of bacterium. GTDB lineage: Bacteria > Bacillota_I > Bacilli_A > RF39 > UBA660 > UBA6448. The sequence continues at coordinate 24,983 of JAQXPH010000039.1, forward strand.
TTTGGTTTTTTCTTAATATGTTCTTTTAAACCAACATCATTTAAGGCTTTAATACTTCTTTTTCTTCTTTCTTTTTTACTTATACCACTTAAAGTAAGAGCAATTTCGACATTAGCAAGAATTGTTTGATGAGGTATTAAATTATAGTTTTGAAATATAAAACCTATTTTATGATTACGATAAGTATCCCAATCTTTATCACTATATTTTTTTGTACTAATACTATTGATAATTAAATCTCCATTTGTATATTTATCAAGTCCTCCAATAATATTTAAAAGTGTCGTTTTACCGCTTCCAGATGGACCTAAAATTGATACAAATTCGCTTTCACGAAAAGTTAAACTTACCCCTTTTAAAGCCGTTTGACTAATTTTTTTGGTAGTATATACCTTTGTTATATTTTCTAACTTTAGCATTTTTCCTCCTTAACTAAAAAAATAGAAGTCATCCCTAACTTCTACCCATAACTATTTCATATCAACATCATAATATCAAATATAATATTCATTGTAAATAAAAAAGTGATGAAAATCACCACTTCTTTTATGCTCCGTCTTCAACAGTAGTTATGTATAAATCGTAATCAATATTACCAGATGATGCATTATTTTCGCAGTCAACATCTTGTCCTTCAACCCACATATAAATTCTTACTTTTGTAATACCTGCAGTTAAAGAAAATATTTCAAAATTAGCATCATTTCCAGTTTTAGTTTTATATGTTGGTGTAACAGTTTTAAACTTTGTAGAATCTTTTTCTTGAGTTGCATTTCCTAATAATACATTATCACCAGCTGAAATTGCTGCAATAACGCCAGAATAAGGTACTAATGTACTATCGCCATCAGCAACAGGCAAACCATAAACATCTCTTGCATTGGCAATACCAGTAGATGTATGTGAATCATAATTTGGTTCCCAAACATAAACGTCAGTTCCTGAATTTAATCCTTGAATAGTTGAAAGTGCTGTTCCATCAGCTACATATCCTAATTTTACAAAAGCAATTCTTGAAGCATTTTTAATTCCTGTATCATTTTCATCAGAACTTTTAACTCCAGAAGCAGAAGTTATCGCAATTCTAGTATCTGCATTTACTTTAAAGAATAAATCATATGCAATATATTTTCCAGTTGAACCATTTGCATCAGTCTCAAGACTAGAAGTTAAAATATAATTACCATCAGTATTGCTCTCAATTGTTCCATAATACATTGGTAATACACCACCGCTTGCAACTGCACCAGTTGAAACTGGTTCAAGTACGCTAGGCAATTGGTTTTTAGCAGCTGCATAAGTATTTATTGCATTAGCTAAATCAGTCTTTTGAACAATTGCTTTCCAATTAGTTCCATCTACTGAAATTTGAATACCATTTTGTGCAGCAATATTAACGCTTAAAGTTTCAACAGATACATTTTTATTTGAAGTAAACCATGCATATGTTGAAGTAGCTAGCATTATACCAGTAGCAAATAATAACAATAGTAAAATAAACAACCTATATTTTCTTTGCTTCTTCCTGTCTTTGTTTTTTAAAGTTTTCTCTTTTTCTTCCATAACAACTCTCCTTTTATAATCTTCCTACCTTACTTTTTAAGTATAGCACAATTGTAATCCTATTGCAACAAAATTTATTACAAAAATCGACATTTTTTTTCATTCTATAATTTGTCTTGAATTTATTTCAATAATTATTGCTTCTACCGAATAATCTATAAGACTATCTTCATATGTTTTAGGAAAATTTACCGAAAGTGTATAAGTATTAATTTCATCATTTAAATGCGATAAAGTTTTAGTACTTGTAGTAAACTTTCTAAAATACATCCCATCTTCATCAGTAATTATTTCATCACCACTAAAAATATTTTGATTGTCATCATTTAAATATAATGAATAATTTAAAGGTAAATTAGTAGTAGTTTTAATTACTAAATCATATTCCATATCAGTTTCACTTCTATATCCATCTTTATAATTTGAAATAGTAAATACATAATTATAGTTTTCTTCACTTGGAATTATATCATCAAGTTTAATAGTATCACTTATTATATTTGTATCTATTACATAATAAGCAGCATCTACTGTAATATTACTATTTTTTTGTGAATAAAAAATAGAATATGAAATTGGCATTATTAATAATAATATAATTAATAAAGCAATCAAAATAAATACTTTATTTAATTTAATAAATTTTTTAAAATCAATCATAATTTTCCTTTTTCTTTCTCTTCTGGTTTATAAGATAAACATAAATTAAGAAGTAATATAAATATACACATACTAATAATTATTTTGGGAGTTAATAAAATAGATTTTATTACTCCAAGATTAGGTAAAACTTTTACAACTTTGCCAATAATCATACTTTTGCTAATTTTTTTATCAGTACTATTATTTGCATCACCTTGGGTAATAATCTCATCACCATTAATTTTAATTATTCTATGCGTAATAAATGTATTTTCTTCTTTATAAGTAATTATATCGCCTTCACTAATATTATCAGTATTTTTAACAATTATATAATCATTAATACTTAATGTAGGTTCCATACTACCAGTGACAATTTCAAATATACTATAACCAAATGTAGATACATAGTCTTTATGATATATCTTAACTAATATCGTTTTATATAATAAAAAAAGAACTAATAATGTAATAATAAATGTAAATATATTCATAATTATAGAAATAATTTTTTTAAATACTTTCATTTTATTATCACCACTATTAATCCTTTATTGTGTAAATTGTTTAACTTCTATAGTAATTGGAATTAATAAATTCACATCTTTATCTAATCCAATTATACTATCAGAATCATTATTATCTTCATTATTAACCCATTTAATATAAAATCTAATATTATGAACAATATTTTGTTTTATTTCATTGAGTAATATTTTACCATTATAAGTTCCATCTTCAGACATAATAACTTCATGCCCATTTATTTCTTCAACTTGTTCAATAATAATATTATTTAAAGAACTTAAATCTAATTTTAAATTATAAGATATTGAAACATCAGTATCTTGAGGATCAATTTCAATATCAAAATATCCACCTACTCCTGGTGCTATTTTCCCTTGTGCAACATGAGTATTGACATCAGGAACAAAACTATCGATTATAAAATCTTCAGAACTATTAATATTGTTATTATTAATATTTATATTCCATTTAGCTACATCAGGTTTAACTACCATACTTTTATTTGTTTCAAATAATGCATATGAACTATTAATAAAATATACAAAAATGCCTAATGTTAATATAATTAATAAATAAAATAATTTATTCTTCATCTGGCTTTTTTATTTCTTGAATTATCATAAAAATTTCATAAATAAAGAATATTAAAATAGGAAATATTATAATAAATAAAAATCCAAGTCTTGACTCTAATATATTTAAAACACTACCAACATTATGATATACTTTACTAGTTGAAGTTTTACCAATAAAATATTCTTGATTAAGAGCATAATTACCATTCATAGTATATATTGCTTCTTTACTATTAAGATTTTGTTTGTCAATGACATTACCAATATTAATATCAACTGTATTTTTATCAATAACATCATAAAAGAATATCTTATCACCTTTATTTACTTCATTACTACTATTTTTAGTTACAATTATTAAATCACCTTTTTTGTATGTTGGATTTAAATTATCATCTTTAACAATAATTAATGACTTATCACCAAATTCAGTAACTTTATAATCATTATAATTTAATAAACAAATTGTTAATGTAATAGCAATAATACTATATATTGTTACTAGTATAATTCCTAATATTTTTAGTACTTTTTTCACTTTCTACCACCACATTCTAAGTATAACATATTAAATATGCTATTGCAATTCATTTGCAATATTAATAAAATTAATTTTTTCATCAGTTATATTATACTTTTCTAAATATTTACTTTCTATAATAATTTTTATATTTTTAATTAATCCATCTATATTATCAAGATTAAGCATTTCTTTATTCAAATTATAACCATATAAATTATATTTATCTATTATTATAAATTCTATATCTTTATTATCATTAATCCATAAATTAGTTATTAAATTATTATAAGGATAATATACTAAATCAAATAATTTTTTATAATATAAATCATAATCATAATCTTTTTCTTTAAATAACTCAATTAAAAAATTATAATTAGATAAAGCAAGTAATAATATATCATATATAGTTGTATCATCTTTTAATGATATAATAATTTCATTAAAATAGCTTTTTTCTAAATTTTCATATAAATTTTCAAGATTATTTATATTATTATTAATTAAATTATTATAATAATCTATCTTATCTTGTTTATTTTTAGAAATAAGATAATATATTTTTTTATTTTCTTTAAATAATTTTTTTTCATTTTTTTGAATTTCTTTTTTAGTTTTTAAATATACACCTTTATTTTGATCTTTTTTTTGATAAATATCTTTTATACTATGAATAATAAAACTAAGTTCATTAAAATATTTATATTCTATTAAAGAATGATATAACTCTTTAGCATCATTTTCATTATATTTATCATTAAAAATACTTTTTTCTAAACTAACTGCATTATTATAATCTTTAATATTTTTATTTTTGTTTATAAAACTATTTAAAATAGTATATTTATCACTTTCTATTAAATTTTCATATGTAATTAATAAATCTTTATAAAGATTCACAGTATTATCTATATTTAAAGTATTATAATAATTATTAAATCTTTTTTCATTTAAATAATATAAATATTTAAAATTTAAAGATATATGTGTAATTATATCAGGACATTTCCAATAAATTGAATCAAATAATTCTTTTGTAATACATCCAGTATCTAAAAATACTTTCATTATTTCATGTGTATAATAACTATAATTAAAATCTTCTTTATTTAATATAATATCTACATTTTTAAAAACCTCAAAAATATTTTTTATTGTATTATTAATACTATCTAAATCAGTTTTATAATAATGAGTTAAATTATATAAATATTTATCTAAATGGCTTTTTTCATAGGCAGATGCATATGGATTTGATAATATAATTTTATTTTTTAAAGATAAAATATTATTATTTAATGAAGATATTTTTTCATTTTTATTTATATTACAATATTTATCTTTTCTTTTTTTTATTTCTTTAATAATACTATTTTTTATTTCATTTTGTTCAAGTATTATTTCATTAATTTTTTCAATATATATTTTTTTATTTTTGTCATTATTTTTAGGAAGTGCTGAAAGCATTTCTTTATAAGTTTCTATTTTTTTTAAATATTCATTAAGCATTTTTTACCTCATTTTCTAATGATTTCAAAAAATTTTCTAATTCCTTTAAACAAATAATAAGTTCATTATCACTAAGATTTTCTATTTCTTTTTGTGTCATTTTTACTTCCTTTCTATTTTATTATCATATATTCATACGTATCGCCTATTTTATTATCGCCATCATATAAACTAACAAGTATTTTATAAGTACCACTTACAAGACTATCTTTCATCATTAAATTATATTCTAGACCATCTATTGGATTAGTAGATAAAATATATTCATTTGGATTTATAGTATTTGCAAAATTATTTGTTACATAGTTTTTAAGATCAACTTCTTCATATTCATAAGTATATATATTATCATATTTTCTTCTTAATAATTTAATTCTTAAATTAGGATTAGTTAAATTTGAATTATAATATACTTTAAATAAATAGAAATTATTACCCAAATATGTATTACCAGTAGTTTTATCCACTAACATAATATTATCTTTAGCATTTATTTTAAGACCATAAGGTGTATCAATAATATGAACATTAAATTCAATTTGTGTTGGTGATACACTACTATAATATATACCATCATAACTACCAAATGCCTCTAATACTATTTTATAATCTCCAGTTGCAAGACTACTTGTACCTGTATCAAAATTAATATAACTTAAAACATTACCTATTTTTTCACTTATTTTAATTCTAGTAATACCACTTGAGTTTGGATAATAAGTTGAGTTTTTATAAGTAAAACTTACTCCCATTAAATCTTGAGCACTTAATAAATTATTGTTTTCATCATAAATAGATATTTTAAGTCCTAATTTTTCATCATTATATGTGGTATCTTTAACTATATCTTCTTCAACAAAATCATTTGTTATAGTCATAAGAGCACTATCAGATAAATAAATATTTGTTTTATCTATAGTTCCAGTTATATCAATATATGCATCAGAAGATGTATACAAAGAATACTTTAAAGTTTGTTGTTCAATTCCTAATACACTTATTAAGGTTTGATCATCAGAATTTCTAAGTTCAATTAATAAGGTTTTATCACTTACGTTTTCTGTAATATTTGTATCTATAAAATCAACAATAAAAATAAATTCCTCATCAGCTACTTTAGTAATTGAATCATAATAATTATTATTATATTGACTATCATCATATTTATTAGAACTTGATGTACTACCCATTTTAATAAAATTAGATAATTTATACGAGCATTCTTGATATAAATTATATTCAGCACTGGTTTGATTAAACATAGCCTCATCTACAATATAATAATAATATATTGGATTTTGAGTATCATGTAAATCAATCATCGTTATTTTTGTGCCAACAGGAAGAACATATGTTGATACAAGACTACGATAATATCCTGTTTTATATGGGCTTGTATCACTTTCCATATATAATGAATAGTAAGTTGAAAAACTTGATTTTGTTGTTATATTAACACTACTTGTTGGAAACATTTCATAATTTTTTCCTGGTGTAATTGTTCCTTCATAATCATTTGTATTATATAATGCTTTTGATAAATTAACATTAATATTAATTCTTTCTACATTATTATTTAAATCATCAATTGGTGTAATAGCCACTAAAGAAATTGTAATGCTTCCCATATCACCAGAAGTTTTGATATTTTTAGAATGATATAAATAAAATACAAATGATGGTACACTATTTAAATTTTCTTTAATATAGTCAATTGTTCCTGTAACATTTACATCTCCTTCAGTAATAAAATTACTACTTCCATTTGTTAGCCAACCAGTTGTACTATTTTTCATATTAATTCCAAAAATATTATCAGCATCTTCTTCATTAGCGGCAACTCTTGGAATATCCTTATAATTAACTAGTTCAATATTTTCATTTAAATTACCAAAATTAACTCCTAAAATAGAAAATGTTGTATTAGGATTAGTATGATTTATTAATGGAAGTTCTTTAGCACCTAAAGTTGAATATTTTGAAGCTGTTAAATCAACCTCATAAGATGCTACTACCTCGCCAATTGTCCACATATAAAAGTCTGAATCTGCAGGAGTTGGTTCAATATATTTAATAATAACTTTATTATCTTCTGCAGCATAATTTGAATAAAAGCCATTAACTTTTATATCATGATTAGTTAAATGTTTTCCTAAAACATAACTACCATCAGTAAAATAATATATATCTCCCGAAGAAATAGTTTGATTATATGTATAATCATCATATAATGCTGTAACTATATTACCATTATTCAAAGTAAACATTCCAAAAAATGTCATACCTAAAACTTCTCCATATTCTGTAACATTTTCATTTGTAGCAATATTTAAATTTTTACCAGCTAGCATATATAACCGATTATTTACATTTCTTGAAAAAGTTTCAGTTTCATTATCAATTGTTGCATATGCAATATTATCATTTTCATCAACACTTATAAATTTTTTTACTAAATTTGCTCCAGTTTGTAAATATAATGAACTATTATTTTTCATAATTAATTCATCTAATCTACTTAATGAAAATAATACATTTGAATACTCATTTGTTCTATCTGTAGCACCTGCAAGTAAAATATAACTATTATTTAAAGTAACTTTACTAGCTCTTTGTATTGATACATTTCGCATTACATTATTTTTTGTTCCATAATTATATATATTTATATAACTATATCCTTGGGTAGATGAAGCATTACCACTACCAAAAATAGAACCAGAAATTACTAAATTATTATGATTGTTTCCATCTATATTTATAACAATTCCTTTAGTAACACTTATAAAAGTAAAATCATATATTTCACTTCCTGAAGCATTTGCTTCTCCACCACCAAAAACTGTACCACCAATTGATATATCACTTTTTATTAAAGATGGATTACTAACTTTGTCTATTCCAATATTCACTGTAGTATAGCCATATAGTACGGATGTATTTGCTCCACCATATACATTTTTACCAATAGTTGCTCCGGCAATATTTACAATACTTTGTGAATTATTGTTTGCACTATTTCCTGTTTGAGCAGCATTTCCACCACCAAAAACATGATTAGTAATAATTGAATTATTATCAATATCTAAATTTGTATTTCCATAAACTATGGCAGTTGTACCATTACCTCCAGCATATGCACTGTTAGAAATATTAACATTTGTTAAATATACGTATGTATTTTGTTTAACAATTGCGGCATTTCCACCACCATATATACTATCTAATACAGTAGATGAAGAAAGTTTTAAATTTGTATTTTTTTCAACAAGTCCTAAATTACCTCCACCATATACGTTTGTAGTTTGAGTATTATCTACAATGACAACATTGACATTTCCATTAACTTTGGCTGGATTTAACTCACCAGTTGTATCACCAGAAACAACTGAATCAACTCCGTTTCCTGCACCATAAATACTTTGATTAATATTTGATGAACTAATATTTAAATTAATATTTCCTGTAGTGAGTGCTGCATTAGCACCTCCATAAACGTTTTTAGCATTTACATTAGTTAAATTTAATGTTATTACATCTTGCGTATCAGTGCTACCAACTTCTGCTTTATTTCCTGCTCCATAAATATCTTCAGTTACAGTAGAATTACTAATATTTGCTGTAATAACGCCATTAACAGTTCCCTGGTTTCCACCGCCAAATACATTGCCATAAATATAAGTATTATTATCTATTAAAAGATTAATATTATTATTTACACTCGCTTTGTTTCCACCACCATAGACATAACCATTTGCACTTTCACTACCTATAGTAGAAGATAAAACAGAAACATTACTATAATTAACACTTGCTTCATTACCACCACCAAATAGTGAATTTGTTACTGATACATTATTTATATTCACATTTGCAATATCACACTGAGCTTTATTACCTCCACCATAAATATTATCAACAATACCAGTTGTAAGATTAATATGAGAATTAGTTAAAAAGCCTCCTTCGTTATTTGCACCATAAATATTATTTACTTTTATTTTGGATGAATATTTATTATTATTACTATCTGTACCAATAAAATAAACACTATAGATTACAAAATCATCATATTCTACATCAGAAAAAGCATGAAAATCAAATGAATAACTTGAACCACTACTTATTATATTAGTTCCATAATATTGATTTTTTTCTGTTATTAAATAACCACCATTAATTTTTTCAATATAAGCACTTGACCAATTAGCTCCGATAACCCCTTCACTAGTCATAATAAATAAATTCCAATTAGTAATATCTGATGAACTTTGATTTGATATTTCAACTTGAATATTTTGTGATGATGTATGGTTAGTAGGATATTGTGAACTTTCAGCAAATGAAACGGAAACATCAATATTATCATTAACTTGTGCTCCTGTTATATTTGAAATATATGAATCTGTAACATCACCACTTAGATTAGAACCACCATAAACATTTCCAATAACAGATGATCCTATATTAACATTTGAAGTTGTAAGACCTGCTTCACTTCCACCACCATAAATATTAGAAATTCCACCAGAAAATGCATTTATATTTGAAATTCCAGTGGTTGCTTTTAGTCCACCACCATAAACGTTATTAATATATTTTCCATATATACTTACATTTGTTTCATTTACAAAGCCACCTTCATTATTTGCACCATATACACTATCAATTATTCCATCATTAATTGTTATATTAGTAATAGGTATATCACCATTTTTATTAGAGCCACCAAACACATTTGAAACATCTGAATTAATTTCAACATTAGTGCTTTGTGAAACAGAAGTTTTTTCACCACCACCAAATACAGTAGTAATATTTCCACCATTAACTGTAATATTAGTTGTACTAGTCTGGCCACCTTCATTATTACCACCATATAAAGTATTACAATTTCCTCCAGTGGTAATAACATTTGATGTAGCTACATCACCAGATAAGTTAGATCCACCAAATATATATGTACTAGTTCCTCCATTTAAATATACATTAGTAATGCTTGCTCCAGTTTCATTACCACCACCATAAGTATTGGTTATTTCTCCACCATTTATAGTAACTGAAATTGTTCCATTAGGGCTTCCTTTTTTATCATTACCACCAAATACATTATTAATAGTACCATCATTAATAATAACTGAAGTATTTCCTAAAACATATGGAGTATAATCTGCACTTCCTTGACCTCCACCAAATACATTATTAATTATACCTTTGTTAATTGTTACAGAAGTATTATCAGCACTTAAATTAGTTGAATTAGTTATTCCATTAACTGTACCAAAAGCACTACCACCATAGACAGCTTCATTAATAATTGGAATATACTGATTTTCAGCATTACCAATTATAATATTTACTTCTTTTTGAACATAAGTTCCATTAGAATTATTATCAATTCCTCCGCGTCCACCACCATAAACAGACGAAGAAATTTCACCACCTGCAACTAAAATATCAACATTACCATAAATAGTTCCTTCTTCATTACTTCCACCATATAAGCTACCAATAATAAGACCGTTATACATTTCAATTGATATAGAAGCACTTTTTCCACTAGATCCAGCACCATTTTTATTTCCCCCACCATAAACAGAACCTTTAATTATTCCATTATTAATAACTATATTAGTTGTCGAAGAAGATGAACTACTACTTATTCCAGTAGCACCGTAATTACCCCCACCATAAACATTTTGATTTATTATAGCATTTTCATCAATAATTATAGTTGAATTATCACAAGAACCTATTGAATCAGCAGATGAATTTCCATTACCATTTCCAAATACACTACCTGCTTCAGCACCCCATAATGTCAAGTTTCTTTCAATATATTCTTCATTTCCAATTACACTATTTCCCCCAATATAAACATAAGTACTACCATTTAAAGTACCATCACCTGCTGAACCTTCCTCTCCATTTGAACCACCAAAAACACTATAATTAACTATACCACCAGTAACTTGAACAATTCTATTACCATATGTTGCAGATAATCCAGCTCCTGCTGTAATCATATCAACCGTTCCACCAGTCATATAAATATAAATATCATTTTGATTACTTCGATTTGTTGAACTAATTGGACCACCAATTAAATTGTATATATATCCGCCTTCAACTTTAATTTGTCTTACAGCATATTGTGTACCACCAAATCTACCACCAATATAAATACCAGTAGTTAAATTTAATTTAGAGCTACCAAATTTACCACTTTTTACCGTTAAATCAAATAATACATCTTTCGATGTAGATGAAGTATCACTTCCATAAATACTACCAGACCATGAACCAGAAGCACAATAATATATATCTAATTTATCATTATCTTGTTTTGCTCTATCATAATCTGAACCATAAACACTTTTATTATTAATGTAAATATTTGAATATGAATAATTATTTGCTCCCGTAGAAAGTGAAATAGAATTATATTTACCACTTTCTATTATTATTTTATATTTTGTAGCATTACCTCTTTGTCCTGTAGTACTTCCATTACCTCCGACAATTGAAAGAAGTGAGTATCTTGTCTGTATTGTAATTCCTCTTCCAATTTTAATATTATTATATCTTCCAAATAAAACTCCATTTGCTGAACTACCAGTAGGGGGATTATATGTACCATTTTGGTTACTACTATATCTTAAAGTAACATTTTCAATAGTAACATCATCATAACAATTAATCGCAGAATCAGTAGTCCAAACACTACCATAACTAGTTTGATTATGTATTCCTGTTACAGTAAATGGTATATTTGTATTATTACTCCATGAACCATTTATATTACTATTTACTACAATTATATTTGTATCCCTTGTAGCAAGATAATAAAAATTATCTGTATCATTCATTATTACATTATCAGAATATTGAAGTAATTTATAATAATTACAATTTGAAGTGCATAAACCAGAAAGCTTTTCCCCAGTTTCACTATAATAACCCTCTAATGAATCTCCTGATGAAAGACTATCTAATCTATAATATGAAGCCATATTTAAGTTTTCATATTTTTCATTAACAATTTCAGATTCAATAACTAAGTCTAAAGATGATTCATCAACTTCTTGCATACTTTCATTAACTAATTCATAATAAGTGTTGTTTGGAGAATAATATTCATTAGTTATTAATTCATAAACTTCACATCCTGAACCATTCCATGTGTTACTCCACCAATTACAACTTGAATTAAATATTCCTCCACCGCCTAAAGAAGAACCTGTCGAAGAATAATATCCTCTTAAACTATCTCCACTATTTAAAATAACTTTTTTATAATAACCTGCCATACTATATGGTTCATACGTAATTATACTTAAATCAATTTTAATCATAGTATGTTCGTTTAAACCGCTTATATTCCATGAACCATTAGTCATTACAACAGAGGCATCAACCCAAGATGGTATAAAGGTAACATCTATTTTATTTGGTTTACCATTATCATATGTAACAGGAATTTTAGCACTTCTTTCATAATAAGAATCATCATATGAAATAGTTACATTACTATTTTTGCAAATCCAACCATTAAATCCTTGGTTAGTCGGTCTATCAGTAAATGGATTATCAATTAAATCAATAGTTATAAAATCGTCAGTTAAATCTTCTGAAGTACCATTATCATTAACTGCAAAAGTTTTAAAATAAATATATTTATCTTGTCTTTCTGTAAGTGATACATATCCTTTTAGACCATCATCATCTTCACTTTGATAAGTAATTTTAACTTGTACTAAATTAGAATCATTATAAATATTTTTATTTTCTTTAGTGGGAATTGTTCCATCATTAGAAGTATAATTTAAACCCATATAATAGTAATAATCACTATCCAAATCATTAATGTAAACAACATTTCCATTTACTTGTGTTTCAAGATAGTCAGGATCTGAAGCAAAATCTATTATTCTTTCTGAGTATGTTTTAAAATATGTTATATTACAAACAACTAATATTATAAGAAAAAAGAGTAATGAAAAAAGACGATATTTATTATTAAAAATTTTTTTAATATACTTCATCTTTTACATCACCCTTCTATAATAAATTATATCATGTATAATTTAAGATGTAAATTAATTTGGATTTTTACTAAATTGTAGATTTAAAGATACATTTCCAACTGAAGCATTATTTTCACAATCAACATCTTGTCCTTCAATCCACATATAAACACGCACTTTAGTAACGCCTTTATTTAAAGAAAAGATTTCTAAATTTTTATCAAAATTAGTTTTAGTATAATATGAAATATTTACACCTTTAAAATAATTTGGATAAATACTTTCTTTAGCATCATTTAATAAAATATTTAAATTTTTACTTATATTAGTTTTAATTCCATCGTATAAAATTGCCTCATTATCACTACTAATTGATAGTCCATAAGTATTTAATGCATTTGCTATAGCACTTGTTGTATGTGAATTATAATTTGGTTCCCAAATATATACATTATTATTATCATTTGTAGTTAGTGATTGCATAGTATAAGCACTACTTCCTGAATTTACATTACCTTCATTTACAAATGCAACACGCATTGCATTTTCTATACCAACTGATTCATCACCACCATATGTTATATTAGATTCCGGAGTTAAATAAAATCTTGTGTTTTCATTAGTTTTAAAAAATAAATCAAAAGCAATAAATATACCATCACTATTTTCATCAAAGCCCTCTTCTTCAATACTTCTTGAAGCACTTATTACATAATTCCCATTACTATTTCCTTCGGCAACTCCGTAAAATAACTCCAGTAATCCGTTATTAACATATCCTGCGCTAGATACAGGTTCTAATGTTTTGGGAATTTGATTTAAACTTGCACTATAATTATTTCTAGCATTAATTAAATCATTTATATTAATCTTTGCTTTCCAATTTACTGCATCAGAAGACACTTCTATTCCACCTTGAGCTCTAACATTTACATCAAGTAAATCAACTCTTGCAAGTCTATTTGTCGTAAACCATGCATATGATGAAACTGAAAGTGATAATGCAGTCACAAAAAGAAGCAATAATAAATAAAATAATCTATATTTTCTTTCTTTTCTTTTCTTTTTACTCTTCGCCATCTTTATACTCTCCTCTTATTTCCATATGCATTTTTATTTCTCCTCCTAAAAGATTATCTGTGCAATCAGGGTCATCTCCTTCAAGCCAAATAACTATTGTAAATTTATCAATCATACCTGGTGAAAAATCTTTTCTTTGTTCAAGAACAGCTGTTTTTTTATCAAAAAAAGCTTTAGTATCAGTTTCTTCTTTCCCTGTATAAGAATTTAACTTAGCATATATAGTCTTTTCACCATTTAAATAAATCATTACTCTTGAAGCTTCATCAACATTTTTAATAACATCATCAATTATTATTGAATACCAGTAATTAATAATTTCTTTTCCTTCATTTTCAATGTAAAAAGTATAAGCAATATAATTTTCTCCATTATGTGAACCGTTATAATTATCAATATCTTTTGGTATCCAATCAATTGAAATATTATCCATAAATTCTATATCACGTGCAGAAAGTTTTCTTTGTCCTTCTTTTATTACATTGTCTTCATATATAACAATTTTGCTATCATTAGCAAGTCTTGAATCAAGTGATATAGTAAATTTTCCTCCTTTATAAACTACACTTAATATAATAAAAGCAAATATTAAGACTACAAAAAGAATAGTTAAACCTAATTTTAATATTTTAAAAATATTATTTCTTTTCTTAATTTTATCAGCTTTGACAATTACTTCACTAGCCATAAACACTCCTTTTATATTTTTATAATAGCATAGTAAAAACTAAAAATGTCAAAAAAATGACTA
Organism: bacterium; assembly: GCA_029100545.1. Taxonomy (GTDB): domain Bacteria; phylum Bacillota_I; class Bacilli_A; order RF39; family UBA660; genus UBA6448. The sequence continues at coordinate 40,181 of JAQXPH010000039.1, forward strand.
CTTTACACCATGATATACACCTTTACTTAAACAAATATTTTATGATATAATCATTAATAATAGGTGATGGTATGAAAAAAACAATATATTCATTATTAGTAATATTTTCATTAACTTTATGTGTTTTTTTTATAACAGAAAGTTATGCTAAATATTTAACTAGTACAGAAGGAAATGCAAAAATGAATGTTGCAAGATGGAAAATAATTGTTAATAATGAAGATATAAAAAATAATAGTAGTTTAACTACACAAATAACTCCGACATTTCTAGGAAATGATAATATTGCTGAAAATGTAATAGCTCCTACTAGTGAAGGATACTTTGATTTAATAATAGATGCAACTGAAGCTGATGTTTCATTTAAATATAATATTGATATAGAAGTTGATGAAAATAGTTCTGTTCAAGATTTAAAAATAAGTAAATTTGTTATAGATGAAGAAGAAATTATACCTACTGATAATACATATTCAATTGAAAGACAAGTACTTCATAAAGATAACACTCAAATAATTAAAATAAGAGTATATATATATTGGGATGATTCAGAAAGTGCTTCTATGGATAATACAATGGATACTCAAGCAACAATTGATAATAATGCTTTATTAAACGTAAATTTAAATTTTACACAATTAGTTTAAAAAAAATACACATAATATTTGTGTATTTTTTATTATTCATTTGATTGAGTTGCAGATATTTTTAAAACTAAAGTTATACTTGGACTATCCGGATTTGCTTCATGATAATCATAAGCTCTATTTCCCCACTGTGTATCAAGCTCATCATTTCCAGACTCATAAGGCCAATATACTCTAATTGTAATACTTTCACTACCACCTATATCAATTATATTATTTGAAGCAGAAATATCAATTTTAAATGGAAATGCAGTTTTTAAATAATCAATTAAACTTGTATTTTCTAAATTTAAATTCATTAAATTATCTCCTAAAACGGTAGCTTCTTTTAATTCATATGTTATTTTAGCTCTACTTTCGCCACTGTTTGAAGCAGTTAATGTTTGAGTATATTCTTCCATACCTGGATATAATGAATCAACATTTATAATAATCTCTTTTTCAATATTCTGACCTTGAGCATCAAAAGTAACTTTCCATTCTCTTACTTTCGTAGTAATATTACTTGATACTTCAGTTGTATAAATAAACCAAGCAAAACTATTTGAAGCAAGAGTAATAGCTAATAAGAAAAGAGTTTTTAATCTAATTTTCTTAAATATTTTTTTAATCTTTTTATTATTCATAATACTACTCTTTATGCTTTTTTTCATCAATAGTATCAATAATTTCCATTGCTACAAGAACTGTAAAAGGAACAAAAATAACAAAATAAAAACCATAAGTATTATTTACTATCTTACTAATTAAACTAAGTACTTTACTTTTATAAATTACTTTACCCATTATTTGATTTTCAGATACAATTGGGTCTTCAATATCATTAGCAATTCCTTTTGTATGAAATAAAAGATTACCATTATCATTATCAATATCCATAATTTCATGAGTAATTATTTTTCCAGTAAAATCATCTTTATTGCCTAAATAAACAACATCATCACCTTTTTTTAAATTATTTACATCAACTTTTCTGGCAATAACCATATCTCCAATATTATACTTTGGAACCATTGATGGAGTAATAATTGTATAAATACTTATACCACCAAGTGATATTTTATTATCAGATATTCTTTGAATAAAAATAATACTTACGACAAAAATTATAAATAAAGTTACAATTGCTTTAATAATTTTAATAAAAATATTTATAAATTTATTATTTTTTATTTTTTCTATCACTTTAATCACCCTTTATTTTATCCAAATATTTATCAATATTTTTTCTAAATATTTTTTCTATTTGCGACTCATTAACAACTATTTTATATTTAATTATTTTATATTTTGAAGAAATTAATTTTTTTAAACTCTCTTCATCAATAGTTTCATCTAAATTGATAATTTTCTCAAGCATATTATCAACTATTTTTTCTTGCATTTCTTTTTTGTTTTCAATATTATCACTTTTTTTATTTACAGAATCTAGTACTAAATAATCAAGTAAGAAAGATTCATCAAGCATTTTTTTTAAAGGTCCATTATCTTCATAATTATTATTTCCTTTACTATTACTTGTTTCATCATCAAAATGTTCTTGCATATAATTCCAAAGTTTTACAGCGTATTGAAAATTAACATTTTTTAAAATTACATTTGTTTTTTTAATCGGAGATGTTACTAATGATATATGTAATTTATCAATATTTTGATAAACTGGCGAAAAGGTTAAATCTGTAATTTGACTTTCTAATTTTTCAATTCTTTGTTCTATACTTAAACCATTTTCATCTTTATTATCTTTTTTATCATCTATTTTTGAATTAATATTCATTGAAATATTAATATTTTCTTTACCAATTTTTGAATTTCCATTATAATTTAATTCTTTATTTTCTTTATTAACAAAATTATAATTAGCTATATTTTTCTTTTTACTATTTATAAAATATTGCATATTTTTTATTAGTGAATATATAAAACGATTTTCATAAGTATTAAAACTTTCTTCTTTATTTATATTAAGTATTTTCGAAGGTCTAACATCTCCAGTTTTTTTATCAATATCTTGAATAAGATTAGTATTCTTTGATAAATGTTTTATACTTTCAACAGTAATTTTTTTAGCAAGTTCAACCTTTACAATATCTTCTTCATTAACAATAAATCTGTTAGGATTTCTTAAAATATTATCTAAATATCTTATAGTATCTTCCATAATATCAAGCCATTCAAAATTTGAGGATCTTCTATCATATGATGAGGAAACATTTAAAGTTGAATTAACATTTTCAGAAAATTTTTCATTATCTTTAGTTTTAGAATTATTAAATAAGTTTATTATATCAAGTTCATTCATATGTTCCTCCTTAAGTTAATTTTTTAAGTCTTAATAAATATTCTTCACACTCTTTCATTTTTCCTTTACCAAATGTTTTATCTAAGAAATCAATAAATCCATCAATTTCATCTCGAATATATGAAATATTTAATTGTTCAAATTTACGAAGTATTTTTCTAGCAATAAAATAATCTACACCATCTATTTCATCCCCTCCACAAGCTACATATACAGGGACAAATTTTTTCATATGAGCTACAATACGATTACCAAATGCAATACGAAAATGTTTAATAACATAATCATCCATTTCATTTATTTTATTTAATGTATCTTCACTTACAACATTCTTTTCCATTGCCGAAGTAAATAAATTATTTAAATAAGAATAATTTATATCTTGCGCATCAACGTCTTTAGGTTCAAAAACTTCACCTTTATCATTTATATCAATTGGCATAGCTCTATCGTAAACTTTATCAGTAACCATAAATGTAGAATCATCATTATTAATTGTACCTATATACCATGTATTTGCAGGTATTTTAAGTTTACCTTCAATGATTTTTTTAGGATCATCTGGCCAACTACTAGAAACAAGTTCTACTATCCATTCATCTTTATTAGGCATTTCCAAAATAGATAGCATTTCTGCAAAATAGTATTCTACTCTCGAAATGTTCATTTCATCTAGTATAATTGTATAAATATCATCAGTATAACCAGCTTCATATATTTCTTTTAGAACATCAGTTTCATTAAATTTCTTTGTAAATTCATTGAAATACCCAAATAGTTCAGTACGATCTCTCCATGATGGTTGAACTGATGCTACGCACGAATCATGTTTTAAAAATTTTCCCCAAGCATATGCAAGTGAAGTTTTTCCTGTTCCAGAAATACCTTGTAAAATAACAAGTTTAGTGGAGGCAAGTGAAGAAATAAATAATCTTATCATTTCAGTTTTATAATATAGTTTTAATTTAGAGGCTGCAAAATTACGAAAATTTTCTACAAGTTCTTCTAAAGTAAAAGAATTATTATAATTAGCTACTTTATAGTTTTGGTATAAAATATCAACTTGCGTAAGTTTTGGAAATCTACTACTCATTGCATCAGTAACTTCTTCAGTTTCCTCTGCTATTTCATTTTCTTCATCTGTTGGTTTTAAACCTAACTGTGATACTTTCATAGCAAGAATTTTTTCTTTTTCTGCCATTAAAGATGAAACTTCCTTATTTAAACTAGCAACTTCATCAAGAAGAGATTCTTGCTCTACAATAGTTTTTCTGAATCTTATATATTTTCTTATAATAAAATATATTAAAGCAAAAATAGCACCAACTATAACAAGTAAACATATTATTGAAATTACCACTAATATCCATTCTGGTATATTAAAGTCATCTTTATAAAATGTTATTAACTTAATATATTCTGGTATATTAAACATACTTTTAATACCTAAAAATATAGATTTTACTACCATTATTATTCCTGAAAAAAATTGATTTAAAATTTCGTATAAAAATCTTAAAAATGTATCCATTACAACACCTACTTCTTAATAATTAATTTATTTTTATCAATTAAACTATTTTGAGTTCCATATACATAACTAAATATTTCAAGCCAAATTAAATTATTATCATTAAATTCAAATTTATCATCAAGTTCTAATGAAAATTTAAATCCTTCTTTTATATATGAATCAATTAAATCTTTATTATTTAAATAATCTTCATATTTGATATTAATAACTATATTATTTTTTATAATATCACTTCTTAAAACATTTATTAATCTATTTAATTTATCTTTTTTTAATATTATAGATAATGGAAATGTAACTATATAAAATTCATCAAAATTATTATTAATAACATTTTTTAATAATAAAACACTTATCATATTATATAAAATAAAATGCATATCTTCAGTTATAATTGAACTATTATATACTTTATTTATTGAATAATTACTATATATTTTAGGAAAAGCAATATCATAATTAATATTAGTAAAATATACATTTTTTAAATTAGTTTTACTAATTTTTAATGAAAAAGTATTACTTTCATACTTTGAAAAAAAATCATTTTGTATTTTGTGTATATTTTTTATTATTTTTTCTAAAATATCTATAATATTATTTTCTAAAAAAAGCTTTTCTTGACGATCAAGCATTATTTTATTTATTAATATTTTATTACTAGGACATTCTACAATATTATCTAAATAACATATATACCAGAAAAAATAATAATTATTCTCAACTAATGTTTTATCATAATCATTAATAAAATTTAATGCTTTTTCATTTAAATAATACTTAATGTTTTTTTCAAGTAATTTAAATTTTATTTCATTTAAATTATAATATCTTATATTAATATATTCATTTAAAAATGACAAAACAAGATTTTTATTATAATATTTACCTAATATTTCTTTAAGAAATTGTATATAACATTCTTTAATCGATTTAAGATAATTTTCTATATTCATTTTACTCCTTTACTGCGTATAATTAAATGATACAATTGATGAAGAATTTACAATTGGATAAGTATAGTTTTTACTTGTATCTGCTTTATAAAATTTAACTATTTCACTAGATTCTAGATTAATTCGAAAACTTATACTATTTACATAATCATGGCCATTTATTTGAGTAGTTGTATAACTTTCTTTATTTTGAAAAACTGATGAAGTCATATCAATAATAACTACTTCTGGATCAAATGATAATGTTATAAGTGGAAGAGCGCATTTAGCTTTATTTTCATCAGATAATGAATTATACGTATTAGAGTCAATTCGATCATCAACTTCATAATTTAAAAATGCTGTTTTTACTAAATAATAATCAGTAGAATTAGTAACACTTAAATTAAAATATGGACTAGATTTTTCATCGCTTATTTCATAACTAATTCCAGGAACCCCTACTTTCAATATAAACATAGCACTAAGTGTTTTTTTATATGGATAAGTACTTTCAGCCATAATATCAATCCATACTTCATCATTATTTTTTAAAGCATTTTTTGCAGATATAGTAGCGGTAAAATTATCAGTGGTTTCATTTGTATATATTGTTCCTTCAGTTTTACTTATTGAACAATTTGCATTATCTGAGCATGTATAGGACAAAACATATGTTATATCACTATTAGCAAATTCTAAATTATTTTTACTATTATTTAGATTAATAGAAAACTGATAAGTATCAACTCCTGACCAATTATCCATTTTATAAGTTTTATGATTAGATGTTAACTTATCACTATTAAAATAAAACTTTTTTGAGACCAAATATACATCTTTAATAGCATTATAAATGTATCTACCATAAGTAAGAGTAACTGAAAATAATAATAGTAAAAATAAGCATACAATTATATATTTAATTTTTCTTTTCATAATTTACCTTTTAATTTCTTTTATTATTTGATATATTTCACATATAAACACAATAAATATAGGTAATATAACAATAATTAAATATCCTATTTTTGATGTAAGTAAGTTATATAATAGTCCTAAAAAATAAAAAGTTTTTATATTCTTTTTAGATGATAGTATTTTGCTTGAATCAACGACTTTTTTATTACTTAATATATATTTATTTTCTATTATTTCTTCAATTGAACCTTGTTTAATTTTATTATTTTCTAAAAATAAAACATCATCATTTACTTGTAAATTATTAGATTTTTTTATTAATAATAAATTATTTTTATTATAGCCATAATTATTTAAAGTTAATAAATAATATTTATTAAAATCTACAATATTATAATTATTTGTTTTAATTAAACAAAATGTTATAAAGATAATTAATATAATATAAATAATAATTAGTACCCGTAAAACTATCTTTTTCACTTACTACTCTCACCGTAAAAATTATAACATAGCAAAATATGAAATGCAATTAATTCAGATATTATCATATATATAAAAATTTAATAAAAAAATAGATGAACAATATAATTCATCTATAATTATTAATACTTTTAGTTTAGAATTTAGTTAATTCTAATAATGTTACTCCAATATCAAATAATACAAGTTTAATCATCATATTCCTTTTTAGCAAGATTGATTACAGATGTTATAAATTCATTTTTACCTGCAGTATATTTAGATCTTTCATCTGCATATTTAATGGCAAGTTCTTGTTTTAAATCACAATATTTTTTTATATATTCGGGATGCTCAATTAAATACTTCTTGAAGTAAACTTGATTATAGTATGTCTTGCTATTAGGTTCAACAAAGTGAATATAATGGCTTCTTGCATCCTCAGGACCTTTAGCAAAGAAATATCTATCAGGAACACCTTGTTGCCCTCTATTTTCATAATCATAAAGTTTTAATATTTCTTCTATTTCAGTTATTTCATCTAAACTATTAATAACAACTAAAATATCAATAACTGGTTTTGCTTTTAATCCATCAATAGACGTACTACCAATATGATGAATTTCAATAATCCTATCGCCTAATACTTCTTTTAATAATTTTTCTTCCTTTTCATATTCTTTTTTCCAATTTGAATTATATTCGGCTAATTCAACTATGCCTCTTTTTAATGCCATATTTTTTCTTCCATTTTTCAAGCAATATTATATAACATTTTTCGTTTTAAGACCATGACCACCACTTTTTTTAATTAAATTAATAATAGCAACACCAGATTGAAAGACTATAATAAATTTAAGCCCATGCCCTACATATTTATAGCAATGACCATTTAATTACAAAATAATAAAAAAGGAATATATTTATATTGCAATATTTAAATATTATTCCATTCGTTTTCTTTAAATCCAATTAAAACTGTATCATCTAATTCTAGTAATGGTCTTTTTACAAGCATACCATCACTACTTAGAATTTGTAGTTTTTCTTCATATGACATATTTTGAATTTTATCTTTTAGATTTAACTCTCTATATTTTAATCCACTTGTATTAAAAAATTTATTAATATCTTTTGTAGATTTTTTAATTAATCTATCTAACTCATTTATATCTAATTTATCAGCAACTATATTCCTGACTTCAAAACTAAAGTTTTTATTTTCTAAATATCTTTTAGCTTTCTGACAAGTACTACATTTAGGATATTCAAATAATAACATACATTATATTCCTTTCTAAAAATTGTTTTATTCTTCCGTAATTAATTCAAATTTTTCTTTTCCAACACCACATATAGGGCATACAAAATCATCAGGTAGTTCATCACCCTCATAAATATATCCACATATAGAGCATTTCCATTTTTTTGTTTTATTATCTTTATCAGCACTTATTATACTTTTTTCTTCATAAGTTGGAGCATTTTTAGGAGAACTTCCTTTTAAATATTCATGATAATATTTATATGTCATAGCGTTTTCATTAGTATAATCACCAGATTCAATAACTTGTCCTAAAAATATTGTATGAGTAGATGTTTCCATAGTATCAATAACTTTACAAATCATATAGCCACAGGTATCCTTTAAAACAGGTATTCCTAAAATTTCTTTAAAATCGATATTATTAAACTTATCAGTATCCTTACTTGATTTAAAACCAAAAGTTCCTATAATATTTGCATCTGCTGTTTCTTTTAATATTGAAACTCCAAATATATTAGTTTCTTTTATTATTTTATTAGTATAATTATCATGATTAATACTAAGTGCTATTACAGAAGGGTTTGAAGTAACTTGCATAATGCTATTAGCAACACAACCAATATTTCTACCCTTATCTTTACTTGTTACAACATAAACACCATAAGATAAATTTCTTAATACTTTCTTATCCATAATTAACTCCTTGCTGCTCCATCAACTGATAAAACAACTCCAGTTATATAACTTGCCATATCACTTGCTAAAAATAGAAATGCATTAGCAATATCTTCTGGAGTACCAATTCTACCTAAAGGTATTCCTTTAATAATTGGTTCAATCACACTATCAGGTACATTTTTCATCATGTCTGTTAATGTAACTCCAGGTGCAACAGCATTAACTCTTATATTGTCCTTCCCCAATTCTCTAGCTAATGATTTTGTAAGACCATTGACTGCAAATTTACTTGCTGGATATCCACAACCAGATGGTTGACCATAAATACTTACCATTGAAGACGTATTTAATATAACCCCACCACCATTTTTATTCATATAATTTACAACAGCGCGTGAACAATTAAATACAGCATTTACATTTAAATCCATTATTTTCTTAAAATCTTCTTCTTTGTAGTCATAAATCTTATCCATTGCACTCATTCCTGCATTATTAACTAAGATATCAATTTTACCATACTTTTCTATGACATGACTAAATGTTTTTTCAAC
>JAQXPH010000040.1 GCA_029100545.1 bacterium
AACAGGCCGATCCGGTGGAGCAGTAAATCTTCTCTCCTTCCAGCGCGTGCAGCATGACCTCGCCGCGCACGTCGGGAAAGCTCACATTGAGGATATGCGGCGCGCCCTTTTCGATTGCCGGGCCGTTGAGCAGCAGCCCGGGCACGGCCTGGCTGAAAAGCGTCCACATCAGCTTTTTCTTGTCCATCAGGCGATCAAAAAGCCCGGGCATGGCCTTCATTTCCTGCGCCGCCTGCCTGAAGCCCGCGATGCCCGGCGTGTTTTCCGTGCCGGATCGCAGCGCGCCTTCCTGTCCGCCGCCCATCTGACGGGCGGACACGCGCACGCCCGGACGGATGTAGAGCGCGCCCACGCCCTTGGGCCCGTGGATTTTGTGCGAACTCATGGTATAAAGGTCGACCTGACGCGCGTCAAAGGGAACGCGCAGAAAGCCCTGCACGCCGTCCACATGGATGAGCGCGCCGGGCGCTTTGCCGCGCACCGTTTTGACCAGCCGGGTGATGTCGGGCAGCGCGCCGGTTTCGTTGTTGACCTGCATGCAGCTGACCAGCGCCGGCGGATCGGAAAGAGCATTTTCCAGCGCGTTCCAGTCGGGCTGTCCCTCGGAATCGACGGGCAGCACGGTCACGCGGTGGCCGAGCGTTTCAAGATATTTGAAGGCTTCCAGCACGGAGGGATGCTCCACGGCCGACACGATCAGATGCTGCGGCCCGCGCATGGCGTTCACCGTGCCGATGACGGCCAGATTGTTGGCCTCGGTGCCGCCTGAAGTGAACAGAATGCCTTTGGACGGAACGGAAAGTGCGCCTGCCAGTTCTTCCCGACAGGCGCGCATGGCTTTTTCGGAATCGAGCGCGGGGGCATAGAGCGACGAGGGATTATAAAAGCCCTCGCGCATGCAGCGCGCCATGGCGTCGATCACGCCGTCGGTCGGACGGGTGGTCGCGCTGTTATCCAGATATGCTTCCAATTTGTTTGATTCTCCCTTTTGAGCGGATCAGCCCTGCCAGACGCCGAATTTCAGATAGGGCCTGAGCATTTCGAGCATTTCGGCGGAAAGCTCCAGCACGATGACGTGCCTGACGTTGACGTGCTTGGCGTTTTCCTTCACAAAGTAGAAATAGCTCAGGTT
>JAQXPH010000041.1 GCA_029100545.1 bacterium
ATGCTGGAAATACCTTCTCCTGCTCCGGTATCTATGCGCAAATCGGCACAACACGTTGAATGCATGTCATCATGGCACCATTCGACCCAAGGAAACTCTGATAAATGTCCATGCTTGCAGGCAACGATAAAACGCGGAGGCATCAGCGGAACACGATGCTTCTTTAAGGCCCTGCACAAGGGACAATACGGACGCCCTGAAAACCATTCGGTAGGTTCACTTGGAAATTTCTCCCTGAACAACGAAAGCCACGAGGCATATCGCTTAAGCTTTCCGCATGTCGGGCAATATAGCCAATTCGGAAATCTTCTCGCTGAAAGATTCATCCCCCGAATACTGGGATCTGTCCGGGCCTCGGGATAAGGATACAATTCTATAAGCTCAGGATAGCTCCGCTTTATCTCATTCAGCAGATAATTCTCCTCAATGGGTGATCCCAACCCTTCAGGGCGAGTTCTTGCCCACAGATAGGTTGGTATCAGTGACTGCTGATTGTAATCCACAATCGCACCGACCCCGAACGTGCTTAGTGCCTGACTCTGCCGTAACGTGAAGTTCATTCCTCAATCCTCCGAATCCGTCAGTTCCATCATCACAGACTTGTCAACATGACGCAACGAGGAAACACCCTCCCAATGGGCCTTTCCTTTGACGTCGGAATAGAAAAGGACTCGGTCCGACGGTGCGCGTCCAAACATCATATCGTCATACTGCGTAACCTTATGTCCTTTCACCAGTTCAATCAGCTCCAAGTACGCTTCGTCGAACTCCTGCATCGTCCACCTCTTCGTCTGCTCCGTTTCAACTTTGCAAGCGATGAGCTGATCCAGACGGCGCTCCACGATTAAACGTATAGTACCCTTCTTAGCGATAAGGTCCTCAACATCGCCGCCAGAAAAATCATTCTTCTCAAAATCCGGGACGATATGGCGCACAAGCGTCGCGATGATTGGTTTGAGCAACCTCTCGCGGGCAGCGCGGGTGAATGGCGTAATAGTCGTGGGCTCGACATACTTGTAGAACGATTGGATGTAATCCGGGAACAGCTCAAAATAAGATCTGTCCCTGACCTTTGTCCCGCTATACAGCGTCACAACAAGACCCAAATCGATATCGTTTCGTCCGTCTCGACTGCTGGCTTGGATGAATTCGGCGTTCTTCTTCGGCTGACCATTCATCACCATTAGGC
>JAQXPH010000042.1 GCA_029100545.1 bacterium
CATCGTCTATAATGGCTTGTCCTGTGAGCACAGCAAACAATTTCTGAATAGTAGAAATGATAATGTCGCCTTGAATATCTTCAGGCTTTTTAAGACGATTGATCTGATAGAGCTCGTTCATCGGCTTTTGTTTTTCGGTACGATCAAACAAACTGAACTCTGTTTCGGTCTGACGAGCAAGATTGTTTCGGTCAACAAGAAAGAGAACACGTTTTGTAGGCGTATAATTCAAAAGGCGATACGAAGCAAGGCAAGCAAGATATGTTTTACCGGATCCGGTTGCAAGAATAGCAAGTGCTTTCTTTTTGCCAGCTTTTAACGATGCTTCAAGATTTACTTCCGCATTATATTGACAATCACGAAGCCCTTTTTTCTCAATTTTAGGCAGTGCACCGTATTCCGATTTTTTGCCGAGCATTTGAAGCATCTTTTTTGGAGAGTGCATTTCAGAAAGTTCAATATATTCACTATCCGGATCAAGCATATTTTTGAAATATATTTTATTTCCGTTTGCAAGATAAACAAAAGGAATTTGACTAGGATTGCGATACCACAAACCAACCCAATCCTGCGGATTGTGGGAATACCATTCTGCCTGCTGTGCAACAACATCACCGAGTGAATTATCCTCGGCTTTGGCTTCCACAACAGCAATTGCTTTATCGTCAACAAACAGAAGATAGTCACTTTCTTTGTTTCCTAGCATTAATGCTTCTTTAACCGCAGAAGCATTGAATGGAACATATTCATCGCGAGCAACAATGTCCCATCCTGCGTTGGATAATTGTTTATCTATTTTTACTCTTGCCTTTTCTTCGGGTAACATAAATGTTGACCTCCTGTTTCCTGATAATAAAAATTATCGGAAGTTAATACATAAAAATTAAAATCCTATTTCTTCTCTGATTTGGTTTAGTTCTTTTCCGTTATACATAAAATATTGAGGACCGGCACTTGGACTTTTACCTCTAAGCATATCGGCTAAAGAACTAAGCGAGTAAACTTCGCCTTTATATGTAACGTGTTTTAAATCTTCGCACACATAAGCCTTAATGCTTTCGTCTAAAATATAAGTGATTTCCGCACCGGCGGGGATTTTTGCTTTTTCGAAAGTAAAAGGTTTCGCTCTGTCGTGCTTGACTTCAATCTTGTTCGCATTTTCCTCATCTTGTGTATCTTCGGTTGTTTTAGCCACAAGTATGAGATTATCTTCAAGACCATTTATAG
>JAQXPH010000043.1 GCA_029100545.1 bacterium
ATGATCGTAGGCGCTTGCAGCTTCGGCGTACTTGCGGCTAATAGGTATGGTGATATTTACAAAGACAACACTATCAACGAGAAAGACGCTGTTAAGCTTGCTCAGTATCTCGCTGGTTGCACATCCCTCACAGCTGCCGAGCTCAAGGCTGCTGACGTTTATGCAGACGGTAAGGTAGATGCTAAGGACGCTGTTAAGCTTGCTCAGTATCTCGCTAAGTGGAACGGAATCGTTCTCGGAACAACTAACAACTCGGTTTCTTCCGACGCTCCCACAACAGAGGAGACAGAACCTCCGGTAGTTGTAGTTCCTCCTGTTGAGACAGAGGATGACGGCTGGGGCGATATCGTTAGACCTTAATCAGAGTTAACTTAAAAGAGGATACCGAAAGGTATCCTCTTTTTTTGCAAACCAAAATATAAAGCCGAGCGCATTTGCGCTCGGCTTTTCTTTTTTATAATACTCCGCACAAAAGCAGACCAAGAAGCGACAGACCAATAAGAACCAACAGGCAAGGAAGAATTATAACAAAGAATGCTGAGAATAACATTGCAAAATGATCCTTAGCACCTACGTCGTTCTCCTCAAACGCGGCCCTGAGCTTCTCCTCGTCTTCCTTCGTTGCTTTTTTGAGTTTTTTTCTGAAAAACAACATTTGGTCCACTCCTTTTAGTACTACTATCTCTTGTTATCGGTCTTGTTTGCCTCAAAAAGATAATTGCCGTTCTCGTCCATCTTTCTCTCTGTGAAATGACAAGCAACGTAATGTCCGGGAGCCACCTCGGTAAGCGGAGGAGGAACTCTCTTACACTTGTCACAAGCCATATAACATCTTGTATGGAACTTACAGCCGGACGGAGGCTTTATAGGACTGGGGATATTACCCTCAAGAAGTATACGCTCCTTCGAAAGGCTGTCGGGATCCGTTGTGGGGATAGAGCTGAGAAGCGCGATAGTATACGGATGGCGGGGATCGCTGAAGATGTCATCTGTAGGAGCGACCTCAACCATATTTCCAAGATACATAACACCGATTCTATCCGAAACGTAACGAACGACCGAAAGGTTATGAGAGATAAAGAGATACGTGAGCTTTTCCTGTTCCTTAAGATCCTGAAGCAGGTTGATTATCTGCGACTGGATAGAAACGTCAAGCGCCGAAACGCACTCGTCACAAACAACGAATTTAGGTCTTACGGCAAGAGCTCTTGCAATACATATTCTCTGTCTCTGTCCGCCCGAGAACTGGTGAGGATAACGGTTGTACATATAGTTTTGAAGTCCGCAGGACTGCATTACCTTAAATACGTACTCCTTCATCTTCGGAGAGCCGGGCTTGAAAAATTTGTGAGTTATAAGTCCCTCTTCGATTATCTGACCTACCGTCATACGGGGGTTA
>JAQXPH010000044.1 GCA_029100545.1 bacterium
TGGATAAACTGATGAAAGGCAGAACGGTATTCGTTATCGCGCACCGCCTTTCCACCGTTCGCAACGCCGACGCCATCATAGTGCTGGATCACGGCAGAATTATCGAACGCGGCACGCACGAACAGTTGATCGCGCAGAAAGAATGCAACTTGCAACAGGATATAGTATAATATTAAACAAGGAGAAAAGATAATGCAATTCTACGTTACGGAATTCGGCGCAAAGCCGAACGATAATGAACTTCAAACGAAATATTTTCAAAACGCGCTCGATTATTGTTTTTTACACGGTGGCGGCGAAGTTGTCGTTCCCGAAGGGAAATATATAATCGGTGAAATAAGAGTACGTTCTAACACAACTTTGAAGCTTTTAAAAAATTCAAGTCTGGTCGGTTCTAAAAATGCCGACGATTACAAATTACTGTCCGGAAAAGACGAGATCGAGCCGATGCCGAGTGAATTTCTCCCCACGGTATACAGGGCAAAAGAGCGCGATGAATTTTATAAAAACTGGTACAACGGTCTGATTTTAATTTATCGCGCCAAAGATGTTGCGATAATAGGAGAAGAAGGGGCTGTTATTAACGGAAGCAATGTGTATAACCCGAAAGGAGAGGAAGGATATCGCGGTCCTCACTGCATTACCGTACTTGAAAGCGAAAATCTTTCCTTTAAGGGTTATACTATAAAAGACAGTGCAAACTGGGCGCATTGTATGTGGCTTTGCAAGAACATAATCTGCGAAAACGTCAGCGTACTTGCCGGACACGACGGAATAGATTTTTTCGGTTCGGATAACGTAAAAATCAGGAAATGTTTTCTTCATACGGGTGACGATTGCATAGCGGGATACGATAACGTTGACGTAGACATTTCGGATTGCGAACTGAATTCTTCTTGCAGTGCAATGCGTTTTGCGGGAACGAACGTGGTTATACAGAATTGCAAAGTTTTCGGCCCGGGCGAATTCATTCATCGATACAGCCTTTCCCTCGAAGAAAAAGCTCGCGGCGCGAACGCAAATCCAAAACAGTTGAACAAATATCGCAACAATATGTTGAGTTTTATGACGTATTACGCCGATATGCGTCTTAAAGTTCGCAATGAGCCGAAAAACATTTTGATAACCAATTGTAAAATATTAAATTGCGACAGATTTTTACATTTCAACTATTCAGGTAACGAAATATGGCAGAAACAAACGCCTTTAAGGGAAATAACGTTCAGAAATATAACAGCGAAAAACGTAAAGCTTCCGCTGAATCTTTACGGGGACGAAAATAAACCCGTTTCTCTTACGATGCAAAATTGCGTTATCGACTTTGACGACACAGTTCTTGATAATCCCATTGTAAACGCCGCAAATTTCAATAAAATTGAACTGATAAACGTAAATACCAACGCCGATTACCCCGCTGCGATAGACTGCTACAGCAAAAAGGCTGGCGAAATAATGATAGACGGCGGAAACGTGGCGGAACGATTCAAAACGACGATAGAACATAAAACTCAATTTAAAACCCAAAGCATTTAAATAGTCCGTTAAAAAAATTCCTCTTTCTTTTTTGAAAGAGGAATTTTTTTATCAGGTATGCTCTATTCCGTCGATAACGTTCCTTTCTTTAAGAATCAGAATAGAAAACAACGAATTTGCCCAGGCAAACCATGCGCGAGAATAAAGCGCGTCGTTATCTTTATGAATAGACTCGTGCATATAACCTGTATTTCCCGTGTTGTTTACGAGCATTTTAACGCAAGCGTTAATCTCTTTTTCGTCATCGCTCGTTAATGCCTGAATAATTAAG
>JAQXPH010000045.1 GCA_029100545.1 bacterium
TGTTGCGCGCATCGTTTGCGCATTTTCCGGCGACGAACACCTGCTTCGGCGTACTCTTCGCTACGAGTTTGGGTTTCTTGTAGGCCATTTCTGGCTCCTTTCTGAGGTTTTTGCCTCTTGTTGTTTTATACTCTCATTACATCTGACACTCGCCAGAAAGTAGGAGAGCAAATTCAATTCATGCAACCGTTTTCACAAGTATCGAATGCTCAATTGATGAGATTCAGCATCTCGTATCTCTACTCGATTTGAATAGCGAATTGTGTAGCTTGACTGGGTGAACCCCATCACATGACCACCATTCAAATATTGCTGAGAAATCTGTGTTCCTTTCTCATCGCGAACAATTGCATAGCTCCCTTGTTCAACAACACAGCCGATTGCTCTCATTTCGATTTCCTTTCGTCATTGATTTTGTACTTCCCAATCATTTTAGGCATTTTCGTCCCCTTTCTTTGTCTTCATCCACCGTTTCATGCCGACCAATACCTTCGTGGTCGACATCCCTTCATTTTCACCGCCCCAGGGCATTTGCGCTGGTACACAAGGACATCCGCCATGCCCCTCAATATAGCGCACAAAAGAATCAATATCACAGAAATCTGAATCAAGCAACTCATCGCTCATGAAAAAGTATGGCGTCGACTTCATAACAAAGGTATATGCAGCAACCCATTCAGATGGCACGAAAAATATCTCCGTATCTTTCAATGGCGCATTCTCATCCTTCAAGTCAACAAACGCATACCACAGGTTTTTGTCAACAGTAGTCGGGCAATGACCTACAAGCCAATACTTGCCTTTAACCCTTGTACCATTAATCCGCCTTGTGCGCGAACAAATGTTCGACGCCTTAACTTGTATCGATATAGGATGTTTTCCGTATTTAGTCGACACCAGTAGATCAATGTTGCCTGCGTTTCCTGTTAGCAATCCAACATGAAGCATCCTCTTGCTCAATGATGCCGCGACAAGAAACTCGCCACATGATCCATAAAAGTTGTTGTTAGTATTTTTTCTGCTCATTTCCACTCTCCCGCCTTTTCAGCGCAAAGCCGCCGATCATACCGACGATCCACAGTGAATAGACGATCGTATCACGCCCAGGGAACTTGTCCATGTAGACGATGCCGCCGACGACCATCCAAACGCAGAAAAGTCCGACGAGAATGTCGTAGAAAATTGTAAAGCCGCATTCGTGTTCCGGCGCGAGTTTCCAAACCAGCATCGAAAACAACATGCCGAAGACAACTGCTTCAATGCATGAAGCAACCATGCCATTGCTTGGAATGTCGCATGCAGCCAACGCCAGCTTCGTCAGAAAGAAGGCAAGATAGATTCCTGGCACAGGCAACAGGACGGCACCTACCCACCGAAGCGCAATATACCCTCGACTCATTTCTTCTCTACTCCGATTCTGCCTTGCGGACATCGCACAGCAATGTCCGCAAGGCACGCCGTTTTTAACCACGGCGGACAATCTGTCCGCTTGACTTGTACAGATCGGTCTTGCCATTGCTCATCGTAATGGCGACCATGGCATCAGTTGTGCTGCCACCTGAAACCTGCACGCCGACAACCGTATCGCGCGCACGAATCGTTCGCACGATTTGCTTAGTGTGCGTACGGAT
>JAQXPH010000046.1 GCA_029100545.1 bacterium
CCTTCGCATGAAGGGGGCTTTGGCGTTTTTAGTAAAATTACGGAAAAGCAGGGCAGTGGATTGTCAGAGTTTATTAGAACATTAAACAAGGCTGACCATTGATGACAAAAGGAGAGGTTTGCGTTGATTATTTGTTTGCAAAACACCGACCGAAGCAAGAGGTGTCTTTAATGAATATCAGGATTAAGCAAGGCTCACCTTGTCAGGGGGTGCGGGTGTCCGGGGGACACCTTTGCCGCAGGCAAAAGCACCGACCGAGCCAACAGGCTTTCTTGATAGACAAGATTATTATGAAAGGCTCCCCTTGTGAGGGGAGCTGTCGCTGAAAGCGACTGAGGGGTAGTCTTGGAAATAAAGAACAAGCCGTAACAGTAATGCAGCCTATTTATCGTAGGGGACGATGCCTTTCATTGTCCCGAATATTATTTAACGATAAAAATTATATGATAACTATTTAGACAACCAATCAGTTTCTGTCTTGTTCTCTCCCTCCGTCAAAAGTCTGCGACTTTTGCCACCTCCCTCATCAGATGGAGGCTTGCCAAAATTCCTATTTAATAAGGTAAGAAGTTGCTTTATCGGCGCTTTTCAAACCCCTATCAAAAAACGCCGTGTTCAATCTCATTAGCGAGATAACACGGCGTATTTTTATTTACTTTTTAATTATCGGAAATGCGGTTTTTTACTAATCCGATTATGCTTATTCCGATAATCCAACAATTTCCGTTTAAATATCAAATTCTCAAAACTTTGTCAATTCTTCCAGGAATTTAATCAGGTATTCGTAAATTTCCTTGAATGAAGCCAAGTCTAGATATTCCTCCGGTGTGTGAGCGCCGTCGCCCTTAGGGCCAAAGCAAATTATGTCCAAAGTCGGCTTTTTGCCGTAGAACACGCCGCATTCCAGACCGCCGTGTGTAGCGGTAGGTACCAGGTCAATGCCGAATGTCTCTTTGAAAAGCTTTGTGTGCAGAGCGCGCATCTTTGATTCAGGGTTGTATTTCCATCCGA
>JAQXPH010000047.1 GCA_029100545.1 bacterium
CTATCGGTACTATAAGCTGGCCGTTTTCAAGCATTCTTTCCACAAGTGTACCTGAAAACAGCTCTTTGTTCTCATCATCCGGATTTTCCATAAGCCGTTCTATTGCGGCCTTTATATTTACGTTTCCAATAAGGAACTCACCGTTTTCTGCCTTTTTCTCCCAAAGCTTGCTATCCATAATGTCTGAAATGCCTCCTTAAAAGAGTATTGTAACATTATACACTATCTACTCCGCCTCGTCCATTTCCAATGCATAATCTGTAATCAAGGCTAAAATTCCTGCCCATATAAGGCTGTAAAGTAATCCTGTCACTTATCTTCCTCCTATATACATAACACCTTCACTTGAATTTCGTACTGTACTTTTATTTACAGTCTCTTTTTATTCTTCTTTTGTTGCATTAACTTTTTCATTCAAGGGTCTTCTCTTCTCTGTTCGGCTTCAGTATATAGTTATGGATGTACAATAAACAGGACTTTAATCTATCTTGGTAAAACGAAGCATTTCTTCTCCGTTCACAGTAACTACTTCATTCCACATAGACAAAGGTCGCACCCAAAGCTTTTCTTCCCCATACAGAGGTCTGTATATTACAAGCTCTTCCAGGGTTTCCGAGTGAATTGCGGTTCCGATAACCTCATATTCATTGCCCTTGTAATGTCTGTATTTCCCGTTTTCTATCATGATTTTTCCTCCGTATCCTGCACTTCTATTGTTCTCTTCAGCTCTTTTAGTTCAAGGGCGCCGCCGCACCTGCAGCGGTAAGTATTTGTGCCTTTAAGGAGTGAATCAACAACTCTTCCTTTTCTGTAATATCTGCTCTCCCCTCCGCATTTTTGGCAACGCACAATGTATTTCGCATCTGCCGCAAGCTGTGAATTCGAAGACGCAGTTGACTTAGGTCTGCAGCCAACCTCCTTGCAGGCTCTTTTCCAAGCTTCATCGTGTCCGTGATTGCAACCGTCTCTTAGTGTTACAAGTGCATGGGCATATTCATGGCGGATTGTATCGTAAAATACGGACTCCTCCGAATCAAGTACCCTTTCGCTTATCACAATTTCCGTCGGTATATAGATTGCACGGCGCAGCTTTTTCTTTACCTCAAACCTGCACATGCCAAGCTTACGTTTAAACCTTTTACTTACAACAATTCTTAAGCCCCGTGTATCTGTACCGGTTATCCTGTCAAGTCTGTCATATTCTTTTCTGATATCTTTTATTTCGTAACTCATACCTACACTGTATCAGATTTCGCTCATGTTTTCCATGCTTTGCAAAATAAAAGGACGGTAAATTCCGTCCTAATTCAAGATATATACTCCCCAGTTCAGGTATGCCGCAAATGTCACCCATAATAAATAAGGCACCTGCATCAGAGCTGCCGGCCTGTCGACCTTTGCGAAGCAAACAATCATAATAATAATCATAAGCCACAAAATCAGAAGCCATATAAGTGCAAAGCCGAATAATTGCAGGTTGAAAAACACTATGCTC
>JAQXPH010000048.1 GCA_029100545.1 bacterium
TTAAGTAGGTGACCTCATGCACGCATACCTCATAATAGCGCACAATCAGTTTGAGCTGCTTGAGCGGCTGATACGTTGCATTGATGACGAGCGAAATGATATCTATATTCATATTGATTCAAAGGCAACTGGATTTGACAAGGAAAAAATTATTGCCGCCGTACATCAGTCGGCGATAACTTTTACAAACCGCATTCATATCTCCTGGGGTGGCTTTGATATGGTCCGATGCGAATATATTTTGTTGGAAGCCGCATTTGAAAGCGGAAAGCATTATGACTATATCCACCTCATTTCAGGGGTTGATTTGCCGCTTGTCAGCCAGAATGAAATGCATAAATTTTTCGATGAACATAATGGTTGTGAGTTTGTACATTTCGGAGGTCCGCAGCTTCGTGAAATTGAGACCGCACGTGTCAAATATTACCACTTCGCGTCAGGCAGACGAAATTATTTCAACCGATTTATTACTAAGACGGAGACTGTTGTTCAGCGTGCTTTAAAGGTGGATAGGCTCAAGGGACTGAAGATTCAAAGAGGTTCGCAGTGGTTCAGTATAACCGGAGATTTTGCAAAATATGTCCTATCTCAAAAGTCCTTTGTGTTCAGACAGTTCAAGAACACATATATTCCCGATGAATTTTTTATTCAGACGTTGCTGATAAACTCTGATTTTGCTGAGAATCTTTTTGATAAGCGTTTCAACAACGACCACTATGCCTGTGTGAGATATATTGACTGGAACCGAGGTCATCCGTATACTTTCCGTGAGTCGGATTTTGATGAGATAATGTCCTCCGGCTGCATGTTTGCCCGAAAGTTCAGCATGGACGTTGACAGTGCGATAGTAGAAAAAATAACCCAAGCCGTGCTCGGCTGAGTAACAGGAGATTGCCCGTGAGAAAGGTCTACGAAGATTTTATATATCTGATGCGCTGTACCCTGAACGGAGAGTCTGCAAAGGACTTTTCAGGCGGGGATTTCGGCGAGCTTTTTCGCATCGCGCAGGATCACAACATGACCAATATGCTCTATTACGCGCTGCGGGATAATTGTAGTGTGCCGGATGAAATTTCGCAGGAGCTTCAAAAGTATCACGACCTGATGGTGTATAAGTGCGCATATCAAAAGGCAGCTGAGCAGGA
>JAQXPH010000049.1 GCA_029100545.1 bacterium
GTCGTTCAAGTCTATCGAGCCCGCCAGCGCGGTAACGTCGCCGTCGTTCGCCACTTCGATGGGAACGTTTCCCATTTCCTTCGCCACGTTCAGGTACATGTTTTTCACGTAATCGCCGTATTTTTGCTTATCCACTTTGATAAACAGCGATGCCACCATGATTTTATTATCCACGTATACGCCTGCGGAAGAAACGCCGATGCTGTCTACGCGGGGCATTTTGGAAGCCGCCGTTTTCATTGCGGTAAGTATTTCGTTGTAATGATAATGCGGATCTTCCGTCGTCTTGGGATTCCACACCACTTCTTCGGAATACACCACGTTTCCGTCGATCACGGCGCTCACCTTTCTGTCGCTTCCGCCCGCGTCGAAGCCGATACGGCAGCCTTTTAAATACCCGCCTACCTTTACGGAAGCGTTCTTCTTAGCGGGAATTTCGTTTTCTTTAAGATACGTTACTTCAAACGGGCGTTCGTATACGCCGCTCATGAAATCTTCGTCGAACGCGCGCGCGCCGTCTTTCGAATACGCCGCTTTTAACGATTCGTATATTTTTTTACTGCCCGAAACCGAAATTTTATAGCCGCCCGCTACCCATAAAATCGATTTCGCCAGCCGATCCGCCATGCGAAGATTAAGTTTGTCGTTCACGCCGTCGGCAAACGCGTTATACGTATACACGTAGTTGTAGCCGCCGTTGCGTTCTACGGCAATCGTTACTTTCTGCGCCTTGCCGCTTGCTTTCACCGCTTCATCGAAATCGGCGATCGCCTGTATCATCGGATAAAAGTTGCTGTCCAATACGGGTTTAATCATTCGTTCTCTCCTTGCACCATAGCGTTGCGCATTCTTCTGCGCCGCTTACGTTTATTCGTTTTTTATTCAATATTATTATACTATTTCCGGGCTTTGTTTGCAATAAAAAATCTTTCCTGTTTTTTACATAATATTTCGCAAAAAAATATAGTTTGAAATATTTTACATTACAAAAAAAACGTGATATAATATAGGCGAGATATGCCTGCCGCGTAGGCAACCGTTCAATCTGCCGTTCAGGCGACTGACGTATGGAACAGACGTAAAAAT
>JAQXPH010000050.1 GCA_029100545.1 bacterium
TTCCTCAAAATCTTTCATAAAGGCAACCAGCTTTTCTACCCCTTCTAAAGGCATGGCGTTGTAGATGGAAGCGCGCATACCGCCAACACTGCGGTGGCCTTTAATGTTGATAAAGCCCTGTTTTTTAGCTTCGGCAACAAATTCTTTATCCAGCTCGTCATCACCGGTAATAAAGGGAACATTCATTAAAGAACGGTCTTCTTTTACAACTGTGCCCTTAAACAGCTTGGAAGAATCCAAGAAATTGTACAGTACAGCAGCTTTTTTACGGTTTCTTTCAGCCATTGCTTCCAACCCGCCGTGTTTGTTAATCCACTCTAAAAACACCGTGGCGATATAAATTGGATAGGTGGGAGGCGTATTGAACATGGAGCCATTGTCTACATGGGTTTGGTAATTAAACATGGTTGGGGTAATATCCCTTGCGTTGCCAACTAAATCCTCACGGATAATAACAACGGTAAGGCCGGCAGGAGCCATGTTCTTCTGCGCGCCCGCGTAAATCATGCCGAATTTAGATACGTCTACCGGTTCGGAAAGAATGCAGGAAGACATATCCGCTATCAATGGGACATTGCCGGTTTCAGGAATTTCTTTATAAAGGGTACCGTAAATGGTATTATTCATGCAGATATGGAAATAGTCTGCGTCTTTATCAAAGGTAGCCGGGTCTAATTTGGGTATGTAGGAAAAAGTTTTATCTTCTGAAGAAGCGACTACATTGCACTGGCCGTAACGGCTGGCTTCTTTATAAGCTTTTTTTGCCCACTGGCCGGTGATGACAAAGTCGGCTTTGCCGGATTTGTTCATTAAGTTCAGGGGAATCATGGCAAATTGGGAAGAAGCGCCGCCCTGTAAGAACAAAACCTTATAATTGTCGGGGATGTTCATAACTTCACGCAGGGAAGCTTCGCAAGCCTCGATAATTTCGCTATATTCTTTGGAACGGTGGGACATTTCCATTACAGATTCGCCTGTGCCATGGTAATCCAGCATTTCAGCGGCGGCTGTTTCCAGC
>JAQXPH010000051.1 GCA_029100545.1 bacterium
CGACTTCACCGATTACAACGGTTCCACGATCTCGTCGGCCTCGATCACGGGCGGCGTGAGCGCCGGAGTGCTGTGGCAGGAGTGCGTCGACCAGATCGCCTCCGTGGAACTCAAGGGATCGGCCATCGAATTCACGACCGCCGAAACGGTCTTCCCGGGCAACGCGGTCATCGCCCTCTACGACGGATCGGGCAAGATCGTATGGTCGTGGCAGATATGGTTCACCGAACCGCTGGGCGACGACATCGAGGTGACCAACGCCAACACCAACGCGACGGCCGTGGCCAACGGGACCAACAGGTTCCTGATGATGGACCGCAACCTGGGTGCCATGGCGTCGAGTCCGAGCGGCCCGCAATCGACCGTCTCGCCGCGCAACGGCACGATCACGATCACCCAGTACGCCGACGACACGAAAGCCGTGCCCACCGGGAAATCCTTCTCCGTGGAGGTCTACCAGGCCGGTGTCACGACTACCGGAGCCTACGGCCAGTACATGACGCACGGCATGAAATACCAATGGGGACGCAAGGACCCGTTCGTGGGCCCGTTCACCTCCTCGATGGCTCCCAAATTCATCCGCTTCGACGGGGAGAACAACGAAATCGCCGCCCTCGAGGCAGTGGCCGGAGGAACGGGAATCACGATAGCCGACGGTATATCCCATCCGGGCATTTTCTATAAGAACGGAAACGATTGGCTCGCAACCAAAAACGACAAGCTGTGGGGCAATCCCGAAGGCTACGCGAAAGAGAGCGACGGGAGCACCAAACGGGGCGTGAAATCCATCTACGACCCGTGTCCTCCCGGCTATACGGTTCCGGCCCGCGACGTCTGGACAGGATTCAACCCCTCGGGCAAGAGCGTCACGACCGCCCAGATCGTGGGCAACTTCGGAAGCGGGGCCGCCGCCGGATTCTACTTCAAGGCCAACAGCGCCGACAAGACCGGCATATTCTTCCCCGCCATCGGGAACATCGGTTCCAGCGCCACAAGCGGCTATCTGGGAGCCCGCGCCCGCTACTGGAACAACTGTCCCAGCGGAGCCGGATCGGCCAACGGAGCGGTGCTCTACTTCCTCAACAACGAAGTGGACCCGAACCAGTATCAGCCGAGGGCGACGGGTAACGGCATACGCTGCGTGAAAATCCAATAACCCCAAACATCCGATTCCATGAAAACGAATATACTGTTCGGCGCGGCCGCACTCCTGTTCGCCCTTTCCGCCTGCGGGGACGATCCCAAGGGCGGGGAGGAACCGGGACCGCAGCCGCCCGCCGGCAACACGGAAGACCGCTACGAAAGCGTCTCCTACAAGAAACTCCCGACCGACGCGACCTGGCTGGAGGGAGAGACCCTGATCGTGGACAACGTGGGGAGCTACACCCCCGTGGCCAGACGCTCCCAGACCGAAT
>JAQXPH010000052.1 GCA_029100545.1 bacterium
ACGGATTCGCAGTTAATCTTTATATCAATGGCAGTGTAAAATCACATACCCCAAGCGGTAAGGAAGTATCATTTGATTTTAATACGGAATATCCAAGGTCTGGAAAAGTTGAAATAAAAATTAACATTGACAAGGCGGAAACATTTAAATTACTTTTAAGAAATCCTGCCTGGAGTGAAAATACAGTAGTCTCGGTTAACAATAACCGGGTAGATGTGAGTGATGGTTATATTGAAATCATAAAAGAGTGGTCAAATGCAGATAAGATTACAATAGATTTTGATATGCGCACAGAGGTTTTAAGACCGCAATCTTATGGCGCACAAATATTGATGAATAAAGTTATATGGGGAGCAAACACGGTTATTCCGGCATTCGACAAGGAGGATCCTGCTGCAAAAAAACATATTGCCCTGCGCCGTGGTCCGTTAATGCTTGCTCAAGATGCAAGATTGGGTTATAATGTGGATGATACGGTGAGCATTGTTTCAAAGGAAGGATTTACAGAGGCAATAGTATTGGAAGAATCAGTTGGTTTTAATACCGTAATAAACGCAAAAATACCGCTTTCGGACGGTACATATATAACAGTTGTTGATTATTCATCAGCCGGAAAACTGTGGACTGAGGAAAGTAAAATGGCCGTATGGATTTTAACGGAATAAATCCAAGATAATGTTTACATTTCGTTTTCTCGTATCAAGTCTATAAATTTTAAACATTAGTTTGTCGATTTTAAATATTTACATATACTATCGGAGCGAGAAAATCCAGTATTCTCGCGGGTTCTAACGTATTATGTTCAAGGAAAAATTAGTAGTAATGGACACAAATTGCACATATGGAGGGGTAAATTTGGATAAATACAAAACCACAAAAACTGCTTGCTATCTGACGAGCATAACAATGTCCATAACAGCGAATTTATCACCGCTCTTGTTTCTGACGTTTAAGGATATGTATAATCTATCCTTTACATTGCTTGGATTTTTGGTGGTAATTAACTTCTCCACACAGCTACTTGTTGACCTAGTATTTACCTTTTTTACAAAACATTT
>JAQXPH010000053.1 GCA_029100545.1 bacterium
CGGCGTGTTTTCTCCCATCAACCGCTATCACTGTACCGCAACGCCAACGATTAGCAAAGAGCCGTGGACGTATAAAAACGGCACGGGCGTTCTCATCGAAGAGCAGATGAAACTTAGGCATAAACTTATTCCGTTTTTGTATACCTGCGCGTACCGCGCCAATAAAAACGCGGAAATGACGATTGAACCGCTGCATTATTATCATCCAAATGCCGTAAAGGCGTACGAATATGGCGACGAATATTATTTCGGGCAATCGCTGATTGTCGCGCCCGTGGTTTCTCCGGAAGAAAAAGACGGCTACGCGCGGGTAAAAGCGTGGTTGCCGCAAGGGAAATTCACGGATATTTTCACCGGCGACGTTTACGAAATTAAAAGCGCGGACGGCGAGGAAAAAACGCTGCTCCGCACGCTGGAAAGCATACCCGTGCTTGCCAAAGCGGGAACGGTGCTGCCGCTTTCCGAAGAAAAGGGCAACGGCGCGCCAAATCCGGAGCAATTAACGGTAAAGATATTTTCGGGCAATGGTTCGTTTACGATGTACGAGGACGGGCGCGAAGAGGGGAAAACGGGCGAATTTTTCACCGTGTTTACTGCGCGCGAAACGCCCGCGGAAAGCGGAAAAACGGTGCAGACGCTTGAAATTACTTCGCACGGCGACGGCGACGTAATACCTATAAACCGCAGAATCCGTATCTGTTTCGAAAATATAGAAAAGGGCGTAATAACGCTGAAAATCAACGGAAAAACGCAAAAAACACAAAAGATTTACTCCGACTGCGTTTGCACGGAAATTGAGTTTTTCGCAGGAAAACAATACGAAATTTCGGTAACATACGTCGTTGACGATCCGTTTGACGCTTGGAAAAAACGCGCTACGAGAATTCTTACTGAAAGCGACGGATCAAACGTTTTAAACGGCGAAGTCAATAATAAAATCGCTCTGTTAAAGTCGCCCAAAGAAATTGACGGTTGTCTGGCAATGAGTAAATTGCCCGACTGCGTTGTTGAACGCCTGAAAGAAACGCTGTAAAATCTTTATATAAAACAGTAAAAAACGAACCCTGTCTGAAAAACAGAGTTCGTTTTTTGGTGGACTCGACAGGGCTCGCGCCTTGTGGCGGCGCGCCCCGCCAAACGATTATCAATCGTTTGTTTTTGCCAAGAAAAATGAGCGATACATTATTCATAAGTACAGCAGTTTTGAAGAGCTCACGCCCGAAATCCTGCGTTCGTTTATCGAC
>JAQXPH010000054.1 GCA_029100545.1 bacterium
AAAGCACTGGGGCTTGAAGAAACCCGGTATCTGTTTGATGAGGCAAGGAAATTCGGGCTACATATTCAGGCATACTGCGAAGGTAAGGTCTGGTGTGAAACAGAAAATGAAGAGGTAATCTTTTATAGCAGGAAGGGTCAGCTGCCTTATGAAATCCATAAGGATGTCCCTGGGGAATTGACCTTGCCAACGCACAAGGTTTTACTTATTTCTTTTGAAGAGGAGAAATTACGGGATTTTCAAAAATTGCATGCCTCATGGGAATTCGGCAGAGTGCAAAGTGTATTTTCCTCCCGGGAATTTCTGGAATACAGCCCTTTAGGCGTATCAAAAGGAAATGCCATTGAAAGGTTTGCAGGTTTACTTGGCTTTGACCTTGCTGATACTATCGCCATTGGTGATGAGCAAAATGACATTTCCATGATTATGAAAGCCGGGTTGGGTGTTTGTATGGCTAACGGACTGGAATCCATCAAACAGATTGCTGACTACGTTACAACTGCAGATAATAATGAGGGGGGCGTTGCAGAAGTTCTGGAACGATTTGTTCTGGGTGGCTTTTAACGCATATTTTCATGTGCATATTGTATTTTTTCGTAAATGGAGTATGGGACATGCAGGTTTCCACGTCCACTTCCCAAATGGATATATGGCTTATTGGCACCATGGAAATCGGAACCGCCACTGATTAAGAGATTATTCTCTTTTGCATATTGCTGAATGGTAGCAGCCTCCTCATTTTTATAGGTGGAATAGATACCTTCCACACCATCTAGGCCGGCATTTCCTAAGAAAGAAACCAGCTCCCTGATTTCTTTATAGTTTAAATGATAAAGAGTTGGATGGGCCAGAAAGGCCATTCCTCCGGCAGCATGTATTAATGTTATGGCTTCCTCGGCACAGACTTTTTTTCGATTGACATAACAGCAACATCCATCCCCTATATATTTATCAAAAGCTTCAGGAATAGAGGAAATCATTTTATGGTCATATAAATACCTTGCTATGTGTGCCCGGGTTAGAACTCCTTTTGGAAAATAGGAGAGAAAATCCTGATAG
>JAQXPH010000055.1 GCA_029100545.1 bacterium
CCGTGGCTTGTGCAGGCGTTGTTATAGTCAAGCTCCGAGAGTTTTTTCAGACCTGCTCTGACATATGACTTGAACGGTCCGAAAATTGCATCGAAATATCCCTTAAGCGCGTCAAAATATTTTTCGGGATAAGCTACCAGCGTGTCAAGGATATAGGGCTCGCAGTAGTGAGAACCGAGCAAATCACAGGTGAACACGGTCTTTTCCTCTTCACAATAGGTGAACATGGAATCCGGCCAATGGAGAAACGGCGCAGAAATAAATCTGAGTGTCGCTCCGCCGAGGTCAATGCTGTCGCCGTCCTTTGCAATGATAACGGGAAGATCATCCCTGTTTGTTATACCTTTGAGGTAAATGCTGCCGGCACGGCTGACGTATATTTTTGCATTTGGGCACAAATCCAAAAGCTCTTTGAGCGCGCCGGAGTGATCAGGTTCGCAGTGGTTGAGCACGATATATTCGATTTCACCCGGATCACAGACACTTTTTATGGTCTCTACATATTGTGAAAAAAATGTGGCGTGAGCAGTCTCGATAAGTGCTGATTTGCTGTCGCCTTTGACAATATATGAGTTATAGCTTGTGCCGTAGTCGGTTTTCATAACCACATCGAAAATTCGCATGGCTGGGTTGAGAACCGGGACGGCACTTATTCTGTCTGTAATTTTAACTGCGGACATTCTGATCATTCCTTTTCTGAAAATTATTCTTCTTCAAACATATCCTTGCCAACTCCGCAGAGCGGGCAAACAAAGTCATCCGGCAGATCCTCAAATTTTGTGCCGGGGGCAATGCCGTTGTCAGGGTCTCCTGCGGCCTCGTCGTATACATATCCGCAGACTGTGCAAACATATTTCTTCATAAAAAACATCCTTCCTGAATTTAGTTATAAGATACGCCTATCTTATTATTGACATTATAACCCTTAAATAATATAATAACTGTTGCAAATGCAACAAACAAGGGTGATTTTTTGAAAAAAGATGATATTATGCTGTTCAACGGCATTGATGAAAAGGAAATCAAACGGATTATGCAATGTTTAAATGCATATGAGAGCAGCTATTCGGCGGGTGAAACGTTAATTGACTTTTCATCGGACAAAAAAAAGTTCGGAATAGTGCTAAGCGGAAGCGTTTCCGTTGAGCGAACAGATGAACACGGAAGCCGTTCGCTGCTGGAAGTGGCGGAGCAGGGAGAAATCTTCGGCGAAGGTTTTTTGTTTCAGGACGTATTCGGAGACAGTATCACGGCTGTGTGCGGTGAGCCGTGCAGGGTGTTGTTTTTGAGCTATGACCAGATATCGAAAAGATGCACAAAAGCCTGTGAATCCCATTCAAAGCTTGTTGAAAATTTGTTTTTTCTCATGGCGCAAAAGATGCTGCTTTTAAACCGCAGACTGGAAATTTTGAGCTGCCGAGGAATCCGCGCGAAGCTGATGAGTTTCTTTTCATTGTGCTCAGCTCAAAGGGGAAGTGTCAGCTTTGAACTGCCGTTTTCCGTCACGGCGATGGCGGATTATCTTTGTGTTGACCGCAG
>JAQXPH010000056.1 GCA_029100545.1 bacterium
AGAATTACTTGACGAATTAAACGAAGAACAGTTGAAGCCCGTGCTTGCCACGGAAGGGGCGGTATTGGTGCTGGCGGGGGCGGGCAGCGGTAAAACGCGGGTGCTCACCACGCGCATCGCGTATTTAATGCGCGAAAAAAACGTTCCGGCAAGGGCGATTCTGGCAATTACGTTTACCAACAAAGCGGCAAACGAGATGAAAGAGCGCGTTGCCGCGCTGGGCGACGTAAAAGATATGTGGGTATGCACGATTCACAGCATGTGCGTACGGATTCTGCGTGAATTCGCCGCCGAGGCGGGAATCGGCAAAAATTTTTCGATATACAGCGAAACCGAGCGTTCCAACGTTTTGAAAAAGGCGTATAAAGAATGTGCCGCGGAAGACGAGGACGACGGCATGTTTAAAAGAATAAGATTCAGCGTATCCGAGGCGAAAATGCAGGGGCTTTCGCCCGAAGAATACGCGCTGACGCATAAAAACGAGCGCGACGCAGAAACAATCGCGCGCGTTTTTTCGACGTACGAAAAGCACTTAAAAGAAAACAACGCCCTCGATTTCGACGACCTGTTAAGCCGCACGTTACGCCTTCTTCAAACGGACAGAGAGGCGCGCGAATACCTTGGCGGTCGATTCCGTTATATTCTGGTGGACGAATTTCAGGATACCAACGAAGTGCAGTTTCAGATCGTCCGTCTGCTGTCTTCCGTACACGGCAATCTGTTTGCGGTGGGCGACGACGATCAATCCATATACGGTTGGCGCGGCGCGAAAATAGAAAATATTCTGCATTTCGAAAAGCAGTTTCCCGCGGCGCAGGTGTTTAAACTGCAACGCAATTACCGCTCCACCAAAAACATTTTAGCCGTGGCGAACGAAACGATTAAAAACAACGGTCGCAGAAAGCAAAAAACGCTGTGGACGGAAAAGGAAGAAGGCGAAAAAGTCCGGGTGTTCGAAGCGGACGAAGAAAGTTACGAAAGTTTATACGTAGCCAAAACCATACGCGAGCTGGTGCGCGAAGGCTATTCTTATTCCGACTTTGCGGTGCTTATGCGCGTGAACGCGCTTACCCGTTCTTTCGAACAGGAGTTCACCGCGGACGCCGTTCCGTTCAAGGTGTTCGGCGGCTTTAAATTCTACGACAGAAAAGAAATCAAGGACATGCTGGCGTATTTAAGGCTGGTGGCCAACCCGTTCGATAACGAGGCGCTTGTGCGCATCGTAAACTTTCCCCGCCGCGGCATAGGCGCAAAAACGATGGAAACGGTGGAAGAGTACGCGCTTAAAAACGGCATTTCCGATTACGAGGCGCTTTTGCAAACGGAAGATATTCCCCTGAACGC
>JAQXPH010000057.1 GCA_029100545.1 bacterium
TCTCGCCCGTTATTCTGCGAGAACCGCCAATCGGAAGCCGCAACATACGGCTTCTCGGGTGGCGCGGACACCGAACCGCCAATCAGCTCTTCAATCCCAAGCGAGAGATTGGGGGCGACTGTCTTTGC
Source organism: bacterium (assembly GCA_029100545.1). GTDB lineage: Bacteria > Bacillota_I > Bacilli_A > RF39 > UBA660 > UBA6448. The sequence continues at coordinate 129 of JAQXPH010000057.1, forward strand.
AGGCCTTGTGCTCTTAACATGATATTGCACGCCATTCAGCGTCAATTTTGACGCTCTGACCTGCGGGAAATCAACGGATGGGCGCGCGATGTAAAAGGACTGTCGAGGCGAGAAGCTTCGTGGAAGTGTCAAGCTCCAATTTGCCCAATCCACAAGTCTGCCTCGATCATCCGCAAAGTAAATCGATCTCTGCCGTGGTTCTCGCGGATCAATGACATCAAAAAACGAAAGCTGTTCCGACTGATCTACTGGCAAAATGCGTTCCCCCGCAACATCCGCAGAGAAGAAGAGCCCTGATCCGCCCTCTCCCGATTCAACAAGCCTCGCATATTCAACCTTGCATTCATCGAACTCTGCGCGCAGCCACAATTGCAGAATCGTCCCAACTCCCTCGGCTGGTAGATTGTGAATTTTTGAATCCGGACCGAGGTAAGACTTTAACGTATCAAGGAAACGAGGCTCTTCAACAGCCTTAACGACTTCAATCTTTTCAAGGAATTCACTAAATGCAGAAAACAACCTTTCTCCCACAAGATCAAAGTCCACTGCCTCAGTAAAACGCCGGTCCATCCACTTGACAAGCATATATCGCTTCCCGTCGCCAATTCCAGGTGGCAAGGCTTTCGACAACGGCTCAAGAACATTTGCCTTAAACCGTCCAAAGACTTGTTCGGCCGCATAAGCCTCATACTTCGCCTTAACACAAATAAGACGATGGAAGAGCCGCGCAACCGTCGACTTGCCAGACGAATTAACGCCAGCAAGAACCGTCAAATCCGCAAGTTCAACATCTGCAGATTTAATCGCCTTGTAATTCTCGATATGTACACGGAGTCGGCTCATGGATGAAAACAACCTTCTTTATATCTTTTGAATATTATACCAAATAGTGATGCCTTAAGCTATCTTGCAAGAAGTTCTGCGACTCGCCC